>DATERH010000338.1:0-6441 GCA_035271785.1 Buttiauxella sp. | reverse complement strand
CCCAGCTACTGACTGACGTTTATAATTGGCGTTTTATAAATTTCAGGCAGGATTTTTTAATGTTGTTTGCATGGATTACCGATCCTAATGCGTGGATGGCGCTGGGTACTCTGACGATTCTGGAAATCGTTCTGGGTATCGACAATATCATTTTTCTCTCGTTAATCGTGGCGAAGCTTCCTGTAGCTCAACAGGCCAAAGCTCGACGCCTGGGGCTGGGTGCCGCAATGATTATGCGTCTGGTTCTGCTGGCGTCTATCGCCTGGATGACGCACTTAGTCAAACCCCTGTTTAGCGTGTTGGGCAATGAGTTCTCTGCCCGAGACCTGATTTTGCTGTTGGGTGGCTTGTTCTTAATCTGGAAGTCGAGCAAAGAGGTTCACGAATCCATCGAAGGTCAAGAAGAAGGGTTAAAAACCAACGTTCACTCTTTCTTTGGCGCCATCGTGCAAATCATGCTGCTGGATATTATTTTCAGCCTAGATTCAGTGATTACCGCAGTCGGCCTGTCTGATCATCTTTTCATCATGATGGCAGCTGTAGTGATTGCGGTGATGGTGATGATGTTTGCCGCAAAACCGATTGGCGATTTTGTTGAACGTCATCCCTCGGTGAAAATGTTAGCGCTAGCATTCCTGCTGCTGGTCGGCTTTACGCTGATGCTTGAAAGCTTCGATATTCATGTGCCGAAAGGTTACATCTACTTTGCGATGTTCTTCTCAATCGCCGTAGAAACATTGAATCTGATTCGCAACAAAAAGAACCCGCTGTAACCTACCGAGGGGAGCTTTCTCGTTTCCCCTCTGTTTCTTTTAAGAATTTACTGCTTATCATCTTTATCAAGCCGAGTTATTACTAGACTGTATATGTCATTCCATACCACACGAGGCGAATAACAATGAAAAAATGGGCAGTTCTTATTTCCGCTGTCGGTCTGGCATTTGCGGTTTCCGGCTGTAGCAGTGATTACGTGATGGCGACCAAAGATGGCCGTATGATCCTGACCGACGGTAAACCCAAAGTCGATGACGACACAGGCTTAGTCAGTTATCGCGATCAGCAAGGTAACGAAATGCAGATTAATCGCGATGATGTTTCACAAATCATTGAACGCTAGCATTCCCTTCATCTTTCAAGCTGCAGATGCGTTGGCTGCTCTCACTCACCCGACAAATCTGCTGGAAGCAGATTTGAACGCTGCTTCCAGCGGCCCCGAAGGGGTGAGACCCATTGTTGGGTCGAATAATCACTTACTAGAGTAAGCTCATCGGGGTTCGCTCCTTTGCCGTCTTTCCGCAGCTTGAAATATTTTGGGGATGCGATTATCAGCGCCTCGCTGGTCTGTAACACTTTTTCTTCGCTTACCCTCTTCCGCTTTTGCCTCCGCTCTGCCATGTTTATACCCGTCATACTTCAAGCTGCATCATTGTTGGCTACGTTTATTCACCCGAATCACTTACTTATGTAAGCTCATCGGGATTCATTTTCTTGCCGCCGCGATGCAGCTCGGATTATTTTGGGCATTAGTCCATTTTTTGTCGGGCACGTGCCTGACCGATAAGTCAGAAGAATAAGGAAAGCGGCTATGCACTATCATCGTATCCCCCACAGCTCTCTTGAAATAAGTACGCTAGGGCTGGGAACCATGACGTTTGGTGAGCAAAACAGCGAAGCCGACGCGCATGCACAGCTTGATTACGCCGTCCACCAGGGCGTAAACCTCATTGATGTTGCTGAAATGTACCCAGTCCCGCCACGTCCGGAGACACAAGGGTTAACCGAAACTTATGTCGGCAACTGGCTAAAACAGCGTGCAAATCGCGAGAAGCTGATTATTGCCAGCAAAGTCAGCGGCCCGAGCCGCAATAACGACGCAGGCATTCGCCCTAATCAGATACTGGATCGCAGAAATATTCGTGATGCCCTGGATGCCAGCCTGAAGCGTCTGCAAACCGACTATATCGATCTGTATCAAGTTCACTGGCCGCAACGCGCCACTAACTGTTTTGGCAAACTGGGTTATACGTGGACCGATAACGCCGTCCCGGTCACGCTGCTTGAAACCCTTGAAGCGCTGACTGAGTTCCAGCGCGCCGGGAAAATTCGTTACATCGGTGTTTCCAACGAAACGCCATGGGGCGTAATGCGTTATCTGCAATTAGCAGAAAAGCATGATTTACCCCGTATCGTCACCATCCAGAACCCGTACAGCCTGGTTAACCGTAGCTTTGAGGTGGGGCTGGCGGAAATCACGCAACGCGAAGGTGTGGAGTTGCTGGCCTATTCTTGCCTGGCGTTTGGTACTCTGACCGGTAAATATCTCAACGGAGCCAAGCCTGCTGGTGCGCGCAACACATTGTTTAGCCGTTTCACACGCTATAGCGGTGAACAAGCTCAACATGCGGTCGCCGCTTATGTCGATATAGCGAAGCGACATAATCTCGACCCAGCTCAAATGGCGTTGGCGTTTGTTCGCCGCCAGCCATTTGTTGCCAGCACACTGTTAGGTGCCACCACACTGGAGCAGTTGAAAACTAACCTTGAAAGCTTGCATCTGGATTTGAGCGAAGAGGTGCTTGAAGAATTAGAAGCGGTGAACCGGGTTTATACCTACCCAGCACCTTGATATATCAATCCCCTCTCCTTCAAGAGAGGGGAATACATTCTATTTCTGACGAAGCTGCCATACCCACAACCCGCCAATTGCCAGTGCAAACACGGCCCCAAAGCCAATGCCAATACCGATAATCGGTGCGCCGGTTTTTACCGCCAGAGAGAAAAGCCCCAACATCAACAACATCGCGGTATT
This sequence comes from Buttiauxella sp., assembly GCA_035271785.1. GTDB lineage: Bacteria > Pseudomonadota > Gammaproteobacteria > Enterobacterales > Enterobacteriaceae > Buttiauxella. The sequence continues at coordinate 3,632 of DATERH010000338.1, read as the reverse complement.
TTCACCGAGGTTTTGCACCGCAATGGCATTGCCCGCGCCCACCGAATGTTTACCCCGTTCCTGAAGTAACGCATTGAGTGGAACCACGAAGAACCCACCTAAAATACCAATCAGCACCAAAAGCATATAAGACGGTAGCAGTGAGTTTTGTATCGAGAAGAACAACACCCCGGCACCAATCAAAATACCCGCAGGCATACACCGCGCCACGGTTTTAAGCGTAACGAGTTTTGCGGCAGCTCCCGCACCAACCACAATGCCCACTGCAACCATGGCATTCAGATAAGTGGGCGTCGCGTTATCGGTTATGCCCAGCGCCACCGGCACCCATAAAACCAGCAAGAAACGCAACGTCACGCCCGCTCCCCAGAACAAACTGGTGCCAACTAACGAGAAGCGTGTTTCACCATTCTGCCAAAGTGTTCGGCAAGCCGTGAAGAAACTGCGGGTCATTGGGGTAATGCGCCAGGACTGCCCTGGACGGGCTGGCGCAAGCCTTGGAATAAAAATATTAGCGACTACCGCGCCAGCATACACCAGTACACATACGCCAAGTGCCGCAACAATATGCCAATCTGCCAGCACCCCACCCGCCATAGAACCCAGCAAGATTGCAGCAATCGTTGATGATTCCATCAGACCGTTTGCCTTCACCAGACGGTCACCGGTAGTGAGCTCACCAAGAATTCCATATTTAGCCGGTGAATAAGTCGCCGCACCAATACCCACCAGCGTGTAACCAAGAAAGGGATTGAGTCCAAAACAGATTACCGCTGCGCCGATTAGCTTGAGGCTGTTGGCAAACATCATCACTCGCCCTTTGGCAAAGCTATCAGCCACCTGCCCGACAAAGGGAGCAAACAAAATGTAAGCACCAACAAACACCATCTGCAAAACAGGCTGGCTCCAGTCTGGATAGAACTGCTGCTTCAGTACCGCAAGTGTGGCAAACAGCAAAGCATTATCACCAAACGCCGATAAAAACTGCGCGCAGGTAACAGCCATCATGCCTCTGGACCAAATAGAAGTATCATCCACGGCGCTATCACGCATTCTCGGTCTCCGGTTGGTCTACCAGCGTTTTTAGGCTGACAAAATCAGGTTTACCGCTGCCCAATACAGGTAACTGCTTCAGGAAGCGGATATCGCGTGGTATGGCCAGTTCAGGCACACCATTGGCGCGAGCATATTGCAGCAGTTTTTCGCGATTGAGTTCGTTATCCGTGGTGAACATCACCAAAGCCTCACCTTTCGTCGCGTCAGTTTTGATAACGGTTGCATGCATTTTCTCAGGCGAAACCCCCAGAGCGAGTTGTTCGACCATTTCCAGCGAAACCATTTCACCTGCAATTTTGGCAAAGCGTTTAGCGCGCCCCTGAATCACACAAAAACCATGCTCATCAAATTTGACAATATCCCCCGTGTCATACCAACCCGGCTCCACTTCACCCTGTGCATTTTCAGCACTCGGTGCTTCCAGCACGCCCGGGTTTTCGACACGCAGATAGCCTTTCATGATGTTGGGCCCTTTCAGTTGCAGCCGCCCACCGTCTTCAATACCCGGTACCGCCATCAGACGGGCATCCATCGCCGGAAGAATACGCCCCACCGTGCCTACTTTTGCCGCCATTGGAACGTTAATTGAAACTACTGGCGCACATTCCGTCACCCCATAACCTTCCAGAATGCGCAGCCCAAATTTATCCTGCCACAGTTGCTTAGTGCTTTCCTGGAGTTTTTCCGCTCCTGCTACCACATATCGCAGACGGTAAAAGTCATAAGGATTGGCGAAACGGGCATAGTTGCCGAGGAAGGTCGAGGTGCCAAACAACACGGTGCAGTTACGGTCATAAACCAGTTCCGGCACAATGCGATAATGCAACGGGCTTGGATAGAGGAACACTTCAGCACCAGTGAACAACGGAGTAAATAAGCCGACCGTCAGACCAAACGAATGGAACAGCGGCAGTGCCGACATAAAGCGGTCGTTGGCGGTAAAATCCGCGATGGTACGAATTTGCTCAACATTCGCCAGTAAACTCTTATGGCTATGTACCACACCTTTTGGATTGCCTTCCGAACCGGATGTAAACAACACCATCGCTGCATCTTCCGGCTGCTGTTTGACCTGTGCCAGGCGTGGCATCAGTAATCGGCTGAAAATCCATGCTTTATCAGCAAGCGTAACATCGGCTTTTAAATCTTCCAGAAACACCCAGCGCACCTGAGTAAGTTGTTCCGGCAAATGCCATAACTTGCCTTTATCAAGGAACTGACGCGAAGTGAAAATGGTTTTGAGTTGTGTGGCAGTGATGGCACTGGTCAACCCTTTGACGCCAGCGGTGTAGTTCATCATTGCCGGAATTCGTCCGCGTGACGACGCACCAAAAATTACCGCTGCGCTGATTGCCGCATTCGGCAACATCAGGCCAATCGTTTCGCCAGGCGCGGTGTATTTATTCAGAATACGCCCGACAAAAAGCGTTTTGGTTAGCAAACTACGGTAAGTGTCGGGTTTGAAATTAATGTCTTCGATACAGTTTTTGCGCTCGCCGTAGCGATACTGCGCGGCGAGTAATGCATCAAACAATGTCTCACGTGGACGCACCGCCATTCGTGCCTCCATCATTATTTGATGCAGCATTTCTCCGGCCATTTTGCGGCGCTCTCGTGCACGAGGTGCGTCTGGCATCGGAACCGAGGTCGGAGGCAGAATATGCAGGCTGATACGCGGGAATAAGCGGCGCTTTACCAGCCCTTTCAGGCGGCTAAAAAAGGTCAGTTCAGCGCCATCAATGCGGATAGGAATAACGGTCGCTTTCGATTTTGCGGCAACAAACCCGGCTCCTTCATAGATTTTCATCAATGAACCAGAAACCGAAATACGCCCTTCGGGGAAGATAACCACCGGACGTCCCTGCTCCACCAAACGCACCAGATGCTTAATCGACATCGGTTTTGTCGGGTCTATTGGCACAAAATCAATCAGTGATTTCAGCCAACGTATATACCACTGCTGGCTAATGGAAGAATAGACGGCGAAAACCGGGCGCACCGGTAAAAACAGCGCTAACAAAATCCCGTCAATAAATGAAACATGATTGGGGACGATCAGAACGCGTGATTGGGAGAGGACTTGATGATCGCCATAAAGTCGCACCCTGAACAAAATACGAAATAGCGTACGGAAAAAACCAAATAGCATAGCAACTCCCTTTGTCGTGAGTCTGTGCAGACACTTGAGTGTAGTTGCAGCAGATTACACGAGTCACCTTGATGGTGCGAGAGTGAGACAGGGGCAGAAAAAAAGGTAAAAAAAAACCTGCGCATCTGCGCAGGTTGGTGCAAAAGAATTGTACTTAACAACGTACCTAGAATTCTCACCAATCAATACCTCTGGGATTTGAATTGTGGCGCACTCTGGACAGGCTCACCAGTGAGAAAGAGCAAGGGAATTAGCGGAAAGTGCAACCAGGTGTTTAAAACTTCTCTTCCTGTTACAGAAGGGAAAATTTTGGGCAAAAAAAACCTGCGCATCTGCGCAGGTTGGTGTAATTACTGTGATCAGCATTAGATGCTGACATCACCTATCAATACCTCTGGGACTTCAAATGTAGCAGTGACTTGTGATT
>DATERH010000337.1:0-5373 GCA_035271785.1 Buttiauxella sp. | reverse complement strand
CGCCCTGGAGTAAGACAGCAAAGCTTTTTTTGCAGCGACATAGTGACATCCTGATGGCATCAATTTGTATGAACGTATAGGGTCGTATATACAACTTAACTAATAAACCAAAAGGACCGCCAGCAGGTCATAGGTTATTTTTATTGAACAGTGAGCGAGATCGCGCTTTGGCTGAAAATGAGGGTCTCATCTGAATGGCGTCGACGGGATTAGCGAGGGGGGGCGGTAGCCCGGTTGTTATATCCGGGCTCACGTTATCAACGAGTGGAACGTTTTATCGGCGAGTAATCAGAGATAGGTAATTTCGCTAAACAGCAATTTCCCTTCAGACTTCAGTAAACGCAAGGTGTGACGACCCTCTTGCCACCAGGCACCTTGCTCTGGTGTAAGCAGTTTTTCACCCAGTTGCCACTCACCGCTGAGCACATAAATAATGCCGCCACGTGGTGCAAAAGTGGTAAACGTGCGGTCAGCAACCCGGACTTTGGCACGGCATCGGTCACGATGGGTCATGATATTAAAATCCATCGACATCCCTTGTTTCAGCTCCGCTTTAACCGTGTAATCTCCAGCAAAGGCAAACGGTTGAAAGTGCTTGAGGGTATGACGGAACGCCTTTCCGGCATCCAGAACCACTTCCCCACCTTCGAGCAACGTGATGACCCTGTCGACCTGTGGGACAGGGGAAAACTCGCCGCTACTGGCGATAGAAGCGATACTGGCACGCCAATTGAAATCACGCGTTGCAGGCGGAAAGCAGCAAATTTCACGGGTTTCTCCGGCCCCGTTGCGCCACAAGCTGACGGGTACTTTCCGTATATCAAAAAATTCCATCACCACTCCTGAAGGGTACGCATTACCTGCGCAAACTGTGCATTGCTTTGTTCATCGAGGGGGTGCTGTCGGTGAGAAATCACCTGTTTTCCTGCAACCCACACGTCTCTTATTTGTTCGCTTCTACCGCTAAATATCCAGCGATTTAGCAGCGCGTAATCTTCTATATTTGCCAACCATGAATCACGTTCGAGAACTAACCAGTCTGCACGTTGGCCCGCAGCTATCATCCCCATCGCTACACCGCATGCCTGTGCTCCACCCACTGCGGCCTGACGCCAGAGGACTTCCCCAACCTGCGGCAGTTCGGGTAACACGATACGATTACGGCGACGATCACGTAGGCGCTGCGCGTACTCAAGCCAACGTAATTCTTCCAGCGCACTGACTGATACATGGCTGTCTGAACCAATTCCCCAATGACCGCCCTGGGCGATGAAATTCGTCGCCGGGAAAATACCATCACCGAGATTCGCTTCAGTGGTCGGACACAAACCGGCCACCGCGCGGCTTTCAACAATTTGGGTTAACTCTTCCGCCGACAAATGTGTGGCGTGAACCAGGCACCAGCGGTCATCAACCGCAAAGCGGTTAAACAGCCATTCCACCGGGCGTTCACCGCTCCATGCCACGCAGTCATTCACTTCTTTTTCTTGCTCGGCAATATGGATATGCACCGGTAAGCGGTAGTCGCTTGCTTCGAGAACATCCTCCATTTGCTCTTGTGTCACTGCCCGCAATGAATGGAAACACAGACCGTGATTAATACGCGGATAGCGACGCAGTGCGATGCTCAACGCTTGTTGTTGGCGTAAATATCGGTCGACATTCTGAATAAATCGTTTCTGCCCAGCCTGCGGTGGCTGTGCTCCAAAACCCGCGTGGCTATACAACACAGGCAATAAAGTTTGCCCTATTCCACTGTTATCGGCAGCGAGTAACAATTGCTGTAGCATCAAATCGCCTGACGCATACGGTTTTCCATTAACGTCATGATGTAAATAATGAAATTCAGCGACCTGAGTGTAACCGCCCTTAAGCATATCAATATATAAATGCGTGGCAATCGCGCCGACTTGCTCTGGGGATAATTTCTGTACCATGCGGTACATCATGTCGCGCCACGTCCAGAAACTGTCCTGTGGGTCACCCGCCACTTCGGTCAGCCCCGCCATCACCCGCTGAAAAGCATGCGAGTGTAAATTCGACATAGAAGGAATCACGATGCCCGTGAGCAATGTGGCATTCTCCCCAGAAGCGCCAACATCCACACGCGTAATCGTCCCTTGTTCATTGACGGTAATACGCACGTTATGCCCCCAACCTTGCGGGAGCATCACAACAGGAGCAAAAAATGCTGGCATAGTTTTAATTCCTTCTTTTGCGATACCAATGATTTAGCGATTAATTCGGTCTAACGCAAACCAAATTTCAAACCTCGTCATCGTTTGCCAAAAAATTGTGTGGTCGACGACAAAATGATGTTTTGTCCAGGTCTTTGGGCCAGCTGGAGTTGCTCAACGATCAATGCTGCGTTAGGTTATAGTCAATTGTCTATACAACCTGACGTGGAGAATGTCATGACTTACCCTCACACCTGCGACAGCCTGTGGAGTGGCGCTTCGCTTGTCACGATGAAAGATGGGCAATACCACACGATTGAGGATGGCGTTATCGCGGTGCATCAAGGGAAAATTGTCTGGCTGGGGGAACGCGGCGAACTCCCCGAGATCACGACGCGGGAGCATCATCATTTTGATGGTGGAATTGTGACCCCTGGTTTTATCGATTGCCACACCCACCTGGTGTTTGGTGGTGACCGCAGCGCTGAATTTGAAATGCGTTTAAACGGTGTGAGTTATGCGGAAATTGCGGCCCTTGGCGGTGGTATTCTCTCCACCGTTCGCCACACACGCGAAGCCTGCGAAGATGAACTGCTGAATTCTGCTCATCAACGCCTGCACCAACTGTTGCAAGAAGGGGTAACGACTGTCGAAATTAAGTCCGGTTATGGGCTGGATATTGACAACGAAATCAAAATGCTGCGCGTTATTCGTAGGCTTGGTGAAACGCTCCCCGTAGAAGTTTACGCTACCTGTCTTGCGGCACATGCCATCCCACCGGAGTTCAGCGGTGATGGCGACAAATGGGTTAAGGTGGTGTGCGAACAGTTGCTCCCGCGCGTCGCAAACGAAAAACTTGCGGATGCGGTGGATGCGTTTTGCGAGCATCTGGCGTTTAGCCCTGCACAAACTGAAACCGTTTTTGCTGCCGCGCACGCGTTAGGGATACCCGTAAAACTCCACGCCGAACAACTTTCCGCGCTTGCTGGCAGCAGCCTGGCAGCGCGTTATCAGGCGTTGTCCGCCGATCATCTGGAATATGCAACGGCTGCTGATGCGCAGGCGATGGCTGCAGCAAACACCGTTGCGGTGCTGCTGCCTGGGGCGTTTTATCTGTTGCGAGAAAAGCAACAACCGCCTGTCGCCTCATTCCGCCAATATGGTGTGCCGATGGCGGTCGCCAGTGATATGAACCCCGGCACATCCCCGGCTCTTTCATTACGTTTAATGCTGAATATGGCCTGTACCCTGTTTGGTTTAACGCCTGAAGAAGCGCTGGCAGGTGTGACGCTACATGCCGCGCAGGCACTGGGGATCCGTGAAAGCCACGGCAGCCTTGAGTGTGGGAAAGTTGCAAACTTTGTGCATTGGCCCGTGGCACGTCCCGCAGAACTGGTCTATTGGTTAGGGGGGCAATTACCCTGCACCGTGATTTATCAGGGAGAGAAACGTGACAGCACCTTTTAATTTCAGCCGTGGGAAACTGCCGCTCCTTATCAGTATTCCCCACGCAGGCACGGCGTTAACGCCAGAAGTTGAGTCGGCGTTAAGCGATGCGGCAAAGCCATTGCCGGATACCGACTGGCATATCCCGAAACTTTATGATTTCGCAACCGACCTTGGCGCCAGTGTGATTGTCGGTAATTATTCACGCATGGTTATCGATTTAAACCGCCCTGCCGACGACAAACCGCTCTATACCACTGCCACCACTGGGCTTTATCCCGAAACATTGTTTGATGGAACAGCCGTTTTTATTCCAGGTAAAGAACCGAGTCCCGCGCAACGTAAAGCGGTGCTGGACAATATCTGGCAGCCTTATCATCTGCAATTGCAAACCGAGCTGGAAAGGATGAAAGCCGAGCATGGCTACGCGCTGCTGTTCGATGCGCATTCTATTGCCAGTGAAATCCCGCGTTTGTTTGAGGGGAAATTACCTGATCTCAATTTCGGCACCAACAGTGGCAAGAGTTGCGATGAGCTGATTGAAGAGCATCTTGTAGCGTGTGCGGCGTCGCAGAAACAGTTTAGCTGGGTGGTGAATGGGCGTTTCAAAGGTGGCTACATTACACGCGCTTACGGGCACCCTGCGCAAGGGATTCACGCCGTTCAACTGGAACTGGCGCAGTGTAATTATATGGATGAACAAGCGCCATTTGCCTGGCGTGGCAGTCGGGCAGAAAAACTGCAACCGTTGCTCGAGGAGCTTATCCGTTCGATGCTGGCGAGCGCCCAACAGATTGCATAAACGCTAAATCGTGGCAATGGTGGATAACGCCTTCGGCTTACCCACCCTACGAAATCAAGAACGATCCGACACGTTCAAACTGACTAAATATTTACCCTACATAATTCGAGTCGCAGGACAAAAGGCTTCAGCTTTTTGAACAGCGCTTGCGCTGGCCCCAATGGGGCGAGGCTCTGCCGAGTAACGCGGCCAGGGAGCGAATCCCAGGAGCTGACTAAAGTCAGTGACTGGAGTGAGTGAGCGTAGCCAACACACCTGCGGTTTTAAGTATGACGGGTAAAAGAAAACCGCCGGTTTTGCCCACTGCGAAAACGCATTGTGAACAAAACCGGCGGTCTTAAGTCAGTCGATCAGTTATTCCTGATCAACAGGCATTCTACCTTCATGTTGAGGACGGTCTGTCAGACGCTTCTCAAAATTGGCATTAAATTGTTTTTTCTGCTCCGCCGTCAGAATGTTGTAGATTTTATTCTGTGCTTCCATACGCGCCATCATACGAACTTTGTTCTGCTCGGCCATTTTATCTACTTGTGCTTGTGCTTTGGCCTTGTCGAAGCTGTCGCTGGCAATGATGTCGTGCGCTGCACGACGTTCTTCTACTGAAGGGCGTTCCATTTTACTGTGCTGTTCTTTCATGATGTCGCGCACTTGCTGTTTCTGTGCGTCAGTCAGGTTCAAGTCTTTAAACATCATGTCATGCATGCCGCCACGCATACCTTTATGGTGCATCATCGGTGCATCAGTTTTTGCATCGGTAGGGGTAGCAGTCGTGGTGGTGTCAGCCGCATGAGCCAGATTTGCCGCGCCCAGAGCCAGAGTTGAAGCAACAAACAGAGCTGTTAATTTACGCATATTATTATCCTTCATCATAATTTGGATTTTTCTGCGACGGTTATGCCGCGTTGACGAAATTAAGTTTACGGGGTTATGCGTCAAGTAATAGTGCGC
>DATERH010000336.1:0-4817 GCA_035271785.1 Buttiauxella sp. | reverse complement strand
CCGAGCTCCTCTTCGAGGTTGCGCAGCATCTTACTGATGGTCGGCTGAGTGACGAACATCTTTTGGGCCGCGCGGGTAAAACTTTGCTGGCGAACCACCTCAACAAAATAACGCAGTGTCCTGATGTCCATAACTATTCCCATTAACGGTATCTCTGATGATTTTAATTCATTTATTTCGATGCCGTTGGCTAACTCTAATCGCCAGCTCACAATTCTTTGGAGTGCCGCTCTCATGGTTGTGGCGTGATGCGGGGACGCCGGTTCTTTTTCGCCCAACGGTTGGTTGACTGGTGGCGCTTGCCGCGACTACCACGCTGGTGGCAGATAAAGTCTATCGTTGGAATTATCTTGTTTATGTTTTTCTGACCTGTGGGGGAAATAAAAAATAATTTCTTCCTCAGGAATGTTCCTTGGTCGCTACTGTCCCGGGGATGTTAATAATAGCTTGATATATTATTAATTAATGCTGTATTGACAGGATCAGGTTTAATGATTATTCATGTGCGTGCGGACTGAATATTTCACGGATATCGAAATTTATTAGTCACTATTTAAGTTGTTATCTTTTGGTCAATTAATTACCAATTCCCTCTGTCGCGGATATAATGAATAAAATAATTTTAATTAAACCAGTGATTTTTTCACTGCTTTCCCTTATGGGTGGTTGCACGATAATTCCTGGTACTCATCTAGATGTTTCCAATAAAAACTTGGTTAAAGAGCACAGCGCTACGGTAGACATTAATTCATTGGTGAATATTTACCCTATATCACCAAAGCTTACCTCTTCGCTGATGGCTCCCCAAATCACCACCCAGGCCAATCCCGAGCTTGAGAAACTCATTCAGCAATACAATTACCGAATTGGTGTGGGCGATATACTGATGGTCACGGTCTGGGATCACCCGGAATTAACGACTCCTGCCGGGCAATATCGTAGCGCCAGTGACACTGGGAACTGGGTACAAGCTAATGGGACGATTTTTTATCCCTATGCAGGGATAATTCATGTCAATGGAAAAACATTAGAAGATGTCCGTCAAACGTTAACGGAAAAACTCGCACCGTGGATTGAATCGCCGCAGGTTGATGTTAGCGTTGCCGGTTTTCGTTCTCAGAAAGCCTATATTACCGGTGAAGTCACGCAGTCTGGTCAACAAGCGATTACCAATGTTCCTCTCACAATTATCGACGCACTCAATAACGCGGGAGGTTTGACCGAGTTTGCTGACTGGAATCACGCGATACTTAGCCGTGCAGGTCATAAAGAAATGATCTCTCTAAAAGCATTATTGAAGTCAGGGGACCTGACACAGAACAGGTTATTACTCGCCGGGGATATTCTTTTTGTCCCACGCAATGACGAACTGAAAGTTTTTGTGATGGGTGAAGTCAATAAACAAACAATGCTTAAAATGGACAGCAGTGGCATGACGCTGACAGAAGCGCTTGGTCGGGCAGAAGGCATTAATCAAATGACTTCCGATGCGACAGGTATTTTCGTCATTCGCGCCCACAGCAATAATCAATCTGACCAAAAAATTGCCAGCATTTATCAACTGGATGCTTCCGATGCCAGTGCTCTTGTGATGGGTACCAGCTTTCAGTTAGAACCTTACGACATTGTATATGTCACTAGCGCTCCCATTGCGCGCTGGAATCGCGTCATTAGCCAGTTAATCCCAACCATTAGCGGAGTCAAAGAAATTACCGAGTCTGCTAACTTCATTCACAATTGGGGTAAATAAATGATTACTTCAATTCTGGTCATTTGTACCGGAAATCTTTGCCGTTCACCGGTTGCTGAACGGCGATTGGCTCAATTATTTCCTCGCATTACTGTCCATTCTGCAGGGCTAAATGCCTATGAAGGCATGTTTGCTGATAGCGTGATGATGGGCCTTGCAGAGGAAAAAGGGATGGTTCTGACTGACCATCGTTCGAAGAAATTCACTCCTGAAAAAGCCCTTGCATATGATCTCATATTAGTGATGGAAGCGAAGCATGCGGAAGTTATTAATCAGCAATACCCACAACTCAGTGGTAAATGCCATCTATTAACTCACTGGAATGGGGGCGCGGATATTCCTGACCCTTACAGGAAAAGTTATGAACTCTCTCGAATAACTTTTCAGATGTTGATGGATGCGACAACAACATGGAAAAAAGCATTGCTATTTTAAAATGGATTGAATAAATATTATGAAAATGGATGCGCAACTTATTTCTGAAAAATATAATGTGGATGAGATTGATCTCATTCAGATTGTGTTAATGCTTTACTCTAATAAGTATAAAATAATTATTACTACGGTGTTTTTTGCCACGCTGACTTTTTTATATACGGCAACGAAGCAGCCAATCTATGTCGCCAGTGTATTAATTCAATTAGATAAAAACCCTAAAAATAACCTTATCAGTAAATTGATGAGCCCATTGGGCAATGACGAGTCTTCCTCGGAAACAGAAATAGGTATCCTCAAATCCCGACGGGTCCTCAGCATGACAATTGAGGAAATGGGGTTACAGCTTACCGTACGTGAGAAACGCCTCCCTTATATTGGCGATTTACTGGCCGCATTTTCCAATAAAAAAACGCCCACTATTGTTGTCCCGACGTTCAGCGTCCCACCGGAAAGTGAAGATATGGATTGGACGCTGATAGTGCTTTCCCCCGACAGCTACCAACTTAACCTTGGGGAAAATGGTGTTTTCTCAGGAAAGGTCAATCAAACCCTGAATCAAAGTGGCTTTACCATCAAAGTGGCAAACATCACTGCGCCAGCAGGAACGGAGTTTATTCTCACCCGCCATTCAAAATTTGCCGTGATACAGAATTTGCTCAAACGCCTGACCGCAGAGGAGTTGAAAAAAGATAGCGGCCTGCTCAACGTCTCACTCACGGGGGACAATAAACAAAAGATTGTGCAAATCCTTAACAACATCAGCCAGAATTTCAGAGAAGACAATATGACGCAACGGGCGGAGGAGGCATCCAAAAGCCTTGATTTCGTCAACAGCTTGCTCCCCGTCGCTCTGGAAAGCCTTAATCGGGCCGACAGACAACTCAATATTTTTAAACAAGAAAATGGATCTATTGATCTCCCTCTGGAAGCGAAATCGGTTCTGGAATCATCGGTTGCCATTCAATCACAGCAAAATGAATTACAACTGGCTAAGGCTGAACTTTCGAAACGCTATACCAAAAGTCACCCAATTTATCGTGCCTTGCTGGAAAAAGAAGCGTTGATTAATAAAGAGAAAAGTTCGCTAACTGAGGCCATTTCGACAATGCCAAAAAAACAGCAGGAAATATTGAGCATTAAGCGTGATGTCGAAGCTGGGCAGGAAATTTATATGCAGTTGCTGGCAAAGCAGCATGAGTTCGGCATCGCAAAGGCCAGCACTGTGGCGACTATCAGGATAGTGGATGAAGCCATTAGCGATCCAAAGCCTATTGGAAGAATCAGGGGATTGAGTGCTGTATTAGGCGCGATGCTTGGGTTCATTTTTTCCAGCGGATATTGCCTGGTTGCTTCTCTATTCCGCCGTCTTCTGGAAGACACACAATCTATTGAAAATTATGGCGTGGAGGTTTTGGCTTCAGTCCCGTGGAGCCAATGGCCGCAAAGCCTAACATTCCGAAAATTCAGAACCAAACCTATACGCAAAGATTTTTGGCTCGCTCGTGAACATCCTGAGGATCTGACTATTGAGGCACTGCGTAGTTTGCGAACAGGTATTTTCATCGCCCTTAAGCAGGCGGATAAAAATAGCTTCCTGATTTCTGGTGCGACGCCAGGGGCTGGGAAAACGTTCATGTGCGGTAATCTGGCCGCTGTGATGGCGGATACCGGGAAACGCATACTACTTATTGATGCTGATTTACGTCTTGGTTATCTACATGAAATGCTTGGGCTTAAAGAACAATGCGGTCTGAGTGATATTTTACAAAATAAAATCGAGTTTAAAGATGCAGTCCAGTCTTCGGCTAAACCAGGCCTCGATTTTATCTCCCATGGTGCGGTATCCACATTGTCCTCTGAGCTTTTAATGCACGAGAATTTTGCGCAGTTAATGCAATGGGCGCAGCGTGAGTATGATTACGTGATAGTCGATACGCCGCCGATATTAGCAATTACTGATGCGGCGATAGCGGCACAACATATTGGCCTGTCACTGCTTGTTCTGCGCTATAAAACTAACACAGTGAACGAGTTGGTTACGGCACTAAACCGCTTTAAAAAGTGTCATGTTGAACTGGACTACGTGGTGTTTAACGGAGTGCAAAAAAAGGACATTTCGGCTTACGAATATCCTTACTATTCCCAAAAGGTTTAGAGGGAGAAGAAGAGCGGGTTGATGAGCGGGAAACTGTGAGCAACGGTGTATTGAGCGGGGGGAAGCGTGAGGTCTGTCGGAGAGAAATTTCCCGGCTCACGCGAGCCGGGAAGAGAGAACACTAATCAGTGTGCGCGACCTTGTTCAATACCAATCCCGGTTTGGGAACGGATGAACTGAGCACGGAATTTCTCACGCTCCAGATTACCTTCAGGGCTGTTATCGGTGGCTGAGAACACCCAGATACCGACAAACGCCACCAGAATCGAGAACAGTGCCGGGTATTCATACGGGAAGATAGCCGTAGCGTTGCCGAGAACTTGTACCCAAACTGTTGGGCCGAGGATCATCAACAGCACTGCGGTAATCAGGCCGAGCCAGCCGCCAATCATCGCGCCACGTGTGGTCAGTTTTGACCAGTACATGGAGAGCAGAATAATTGGGAAGTTACAGCTCGCCGCAATCGAGAACGCC
>DATERH010000335.1:0-11110 GCA_035271785.1 Buttiauxella sp. | reverse complement strand
CAACCAACAAAGCGTTTGTCGCCGAGTGGAAAGCCTATGCCAAAGCCCACAAGCTGCCGAATGCTGACACGGTTGTGACCAATGACCCGATGGAAGCGACCTATGTCGGTATCCATATGTGGGCGCAAGCGGTGGAAAAAGCCGGTACTACTGACGTCGATAAAGTCCGTGCCGCGATGGCAGGCCAAACCTTCAAAGCTCCGTCTGGTTTTACGCTGACGATGGATGCCACCAACCACCATCTGCATAAACCTGTGATGATTGGCGAAATCGAAGGTAACGGCCAGTTCAACGTGGTGTGGCAAACCGATGCACCGGTTCGCGCACAACCGTGGAGCCCGTTCATCACCGGCAACGATAAAAAGTCTGACGAGCCTGTGAAAACAGCCAGCAACTAGCCTTTGTCCCGGCGCATGCGTTAGGGAAATTTTATCAACCCAAAATAATTCGAGTTGTGGGAACGCGGCAATCACCTTCACCCGAGGAGCATAGATAACTATGTGAATGGGGTGAAGGTGAGCCCCCCAACGTGAAGTATGAAGGGTAAAGGAGGTGCCCATGAAACTTGTACGCTGGCTGCTCATAGCGGCCTGGTTGCTGCCGTGTTTCGCCCACGCGGGCGATGCTGAGGATTTTGCGGCGGCAAATCGTACCCAGCAGGCCAAACTGCTGCAAAGCTGGGCGTCCGCTCCCGATGCCAAACGCCTGCCGCTGCTGAATTCGCTGGTGCAAGAAAGTCTGGTAACAGACACACAGCATCACGCTTTTGCGCAAAACGCTTCCACACTCACGCCACTTGGCGAAGTAAAAGAGCCGACAGGAGAGGTTAAGAAAATTCGGCTGAACAACCGGTTACGTATTCTGGCAGGCAGTGCACTGGCTAGTCATCAACTGGTAAGTGACAATGTCACTCAGCGTTTACAGGCGGCAAAAGCACTCCAGCGTGATGCACAGCCGGATTTACTTCCGCTGCTACAACAACGGCTTACAGCAGAGAAGGACGAGGATATACGTAGCGCGCTCGAAGGAGCGGTGGCTCGCCTGCAACTCACCAGCACCGACGCCAAAGTACGCCTGAATGCAGTCGAACTGCTGAGCCACTCCACCGACCCGGATACCCAGTCGCTGCTAAAACCGCTCACCGACCCGCAAATTGAAAGCGACGTGCAAGTACGTACAGCGGCAAGCCAGGGGCTGGAGAAAATTCAGCATCGTTTAATGCTTGGCGACATTCTCGGCCAGGCGTTTATGGGGCTTTCTCTGGGGTCTATTTTACTGCTCGCAGCACTAGGGCTTGCAATTACATATGGCTTGCTGGGTGTTATCAACATGGCACACGGCGAAATGCTGATGCTTGGCGCGTATGCCACCTGGATGGTGCAAAGTGCCTTTCAGCAATACGCGCCGCAGTGGCTGACATTTTACCCCATTGTTGCGCTGCCGGTGGCGTTCGCGATTACCGCCGGAATTGGCATGATGCTGGAGCGCACGATCATTCGCCATCTTTATGGTCGCCCACTGGAAACGCTGCTGGCAACCTGGGGTATCAGCCTGATGCTTATCCAAATTGTGCGCATGGTGTTTGGTGCGCAAAACATGGAAGTGGCTAATCCCGCGTGGCTTTCTGGTGGCGTGCAGGTGTTGCCGAATCTCATTTTACCGTGGAACCGTCTGGTGGTGATTGGCTTCGTGATGCTGGTGTTGCTGTTTACCTGGCTGTTACTCAATAGAACCCGTTTGGGTATGAATGTGCGTGCCGTGACGCAAAATCGCGCCATGGCGGCCTGCTGTGGAGTGCCAACGGGGCGTGTGGATATGCTGGCGTTTGGCCTGGGCTCGGGCATTGCCGGTCTTGGGGGAGTGGCGCTTTCACAGCTTGGTAACGTCGGTCCTGAACTGGGCCAGGGTTACATTATTGACTCATTCCTGGTGGTGGTGCTTGGTGGCGTTGGTCAACTGGCGGGAACCGTTGCCGCTGCCTTTGGGCTGGGTATCTTCAACAAAATCCTCGAACCGCAAATTGGCGCGGTGCTTGGGAAAATCCTCATCCTTGTGCTGATCATTCTGTTTATTCAGAAACGCCCGCAAGGCTTGTTCGCTCTGAAAGGGAGGGTGATTGACTGATGAGCCAACCATTGACGTTAACTCTGACCCGCAAAGCGCCACGAATGTCGATGGTGCTGGGGGCGCTGGTTGTAGCGCTGATGCTGACATTGCCGTTCCTGACTCTATTGCCCGCCAGCCATCCACTGAGTCTGTCGACGTATACCTTGACGTTGGTTGGCAAAATCCTGTGCTACGCGGTGGTCGCCATCGCGCTGGATTTGGTATGGGGATATGCCGGGCTGCTCTCGTTGGGGCATGGCATATTCTTCGCCCTCGGGGGGTACGCGATGGGGATGTACCTAATGCGCCAGTCCGCTGGAGACGGGCTACCGGCGTTTATGTCGTTTCTGAGCTGGAATGAATTGCCGTGGTTCTGGTGGGGGACGCAGCATTTTGCCTGGGCGCTGGCGCTGATAGTGCTGGTACCGGGATTGCTTGCGTTAGTGTTTGGCTTCTTTGCTTTTCGCTCAAAAATTAAAGGCGTCTATTTCTCCATCATGACCCAGGCGCTGACTTACGCGGGAATGTTGCTGTTCTTTCGCAATGAAACCGGCTTTGGCGGCAACAATGGTTTTACCGGTTTTACTACGCTGCTCGGCCTACCGATTACCGCTACCAGTACCCGCATTGGCTTGTTTGTTGCCACAGTTTTGCTGCTCATCGTCAGTCTCGGCATCGGTATTGCGCTTGCTCGCAGCAAGTTTGGCCGGGTGCTCACGGCGGTGCGCGATGCGGAAAACCGCCTGGTATTCTGTGGCTACGATCCCCGTGGTTTTAAATTGCTGGTCTGGACGTTATCCGCCGTGCTGTGCGGTCTGGCGGGGGCGTTATATGTGCCGCAGGTGGGGATTATAAACCCCGGAGAAATGTCACCGACCAACTCCATCGAAGCCGCTATTTGGGTGGCATTGGGCGGGCGTGGCACGTTGATAGGCCCAATCCTCGGTGCGGGTTTAGTCAATGGCGCGAAAAGCTACTTCACTATGGCCGTGCCGGAATACTGGCAGCTGTTTCTCGGCCTGATTTTCATCGTTGTCACCCTCTTTTTACCGCGTGGCGTGATTGGTTTGCTGCGTAAGGGAGAAAAATAATGCAGCCAGGTGAACCGCTTTTTACCCGCCAGCATGAATCTGACCGTTATCGTGACCAAACCGATCCGGTTCTTATGCTGGAAAACATCAATGTGAGTTTTGATGGATTCAAAGCGCTGACTGACCTGTCGCTCAATATCGGCGTTGGTGAACTGCGCTGCGTAATTGGCCCGAATGGCGCCGGGAAAACCACGTTGATGGATGTGATAACCGGCAAGACCAGGCCGCAAAGCGGTAGGGCATTTTACGATCAATCGACTGATCTTATACGCCTTGAACCGGCGGAGATCGCCAAACGCGGCATTGGGCGTAAGTTCCAAAAACCGACGGTATTTGAGGCGCTGACGGTATTCGAGAATCTGGAAATTGCGCAGAAAGCCGATAAATCGGTGTGGGCAAGTTTGCGGGCAAAGCTCAATTCTGAGCAGTGCGACCGCATCGATGAAATGCTGGTCACTTTGCGCCTCGGTGCTGAACGCCACCGTAAAGCCGGGCTGCTTTCTCACGGCCAAAAGCAATTTTTGGAAATCGGCATGTTGCTGGTCCAGGAGCCACATTTATTGTTACTGGATGAACCCGCTGCCGGCATGACGGACGCGGAAACGGAGTATACCGCCGAACTGTTTCGCGGGCTGGCAGGTAAGCATTCGTTAATGGTGGTGGAGCACGATATGGGGTTTGTGGAAACCATCGCCGACCACGTCACCGTGCTGCATCAAGGGCAGGTGTTAGCGGAAGGATCGCTGCGTGAAGTGCAGGCCAACGAGCAGGTGATTGAAGTGTATTTGGGGCGGTAATTTTTGGCGGATGTCGCCGTTTATAGGCCGGAAAAATCGTAGGTCGGATTAGCGAAGCGACATCCGACGACAAAAGAGGGAACCACGATGCTGCAAGTCAACAAACTCAACCAATACTACGGAGGCAGCCACATTCTGCGAGGTGTCTCCTTTGAAGCCAAAATCGGCGAAGTGACCTGCCTGCTTGGGCGTAACGGCGTGGGTAAAAGCACGCTGCTGAAATGCCTGATGGGGCTGATTCCGGCGAAATCGGGTTCCATCAACTGGCAGCAAAGCAACATCACGGCGCGTAAACCGCATCAGCGCGTACAGGCGGGCATTGCCTACGTGCCGCAAGGTCGTGAGATTTTCCCGCGCCTGACAGTAGAAGAAAATTTGCTGATGGGGCTTTCACGTTTTGCCGGGCGCGATGCGAAGCAGGTGCCGGAAGAGATTTATCAGCTTTTCCCGGTGCTAAAAGAGATGAAGCAGCGGCGTGGCGGTGACCTTTCCGGTGGGCAGCAGCAACAGTTGGCGATTGGCCGTGCACTTGCCTGCAAACCCCAATTACTGATTCTGGATGAACCCACTGAAGGCATACAGCCCTCGGTCATTAAGGAGATCGGTCAGGTTATTAGCAGCCTCGCCGCCAAAGGCGACATGGCTATTTTACTGGTCGAGCAGTTTTATGACTTCGCAGCAGAACTTGCCGACAGCTATCTGGTGATGTCGCGCGGGTCGATTATTCAGCGCGGTGCCGGAGCCAATATGGAAACGGATGGGGTAAGAGGGTTGGTAGCGATATAGCTGCGTAATAAATTGTATTATTTTCTCCCTGACGTAATATCACTCCATAATGTTTATTATGGAAATAAAGTCATCAGGGAGATGTGCTATTGTGAAAGAATCTATTCATGTAATAAATGGTAAGGCGTATACCTTTAGTACCAAAGAGAATAAAACTTACCTGACATTCAAATCTACGAGTCGTCCCGCAACTGAGAATTATGTCGAAACTTGTATCATTCCGAGTTGTAAGATTATTACCAGAAGCAATGGTGACATTCTTTTTGCATTGGCACTAAAGAAAGGGGGTGATGAGAAGTTTGAAATCCTGACAGCACAACAACTTTATGATAACTATGCCTGGCAGTGGTTTGAACCACTCGCTGATAAATACCATGAGCTGATATATTTAAATGATAGCCCCGAAACTTATGCTGCCTATAAACATTTTAGCTGGCAGGATATTGTGGACTTTTCAGAGGTGGATAGACCTGCATATCAGTACAGACCAAAATCCGAAGGGGATTGGAAAGCTCATCCACAAGGCGGGGCAAAATACCTGATGGTTATGATTGATAACTATCCATATTGGACTGATGCGATAGGTCAGATTCCTTTCGCGATAGATACTTATAGGCTATATCATAGTATTCCAGATACTGTATCAACTGGGATTACCTGGGGGTCTGGAAAATATTATGACCCTGCTGATAAAAGTAACTCCTATGATAATTATTTTGTACTTAGGGCTGCTCTTTATGCCAGTAAACGTTTCTTCTATGAGCGTATTGATTATGTTCCGGTTGTTATTTCTGAAAATGGGAAGTCTATTCCTATAGTTGAATATAACGAAACCACGAGAGAGGTTCATGCTTCTGAACTAAGGGAGTCAATAACAGAAATGGAGGTTCAAAGTTATGCTGCATGGAAAAAATAGTGGAATTGTAAAATTTTCTTTAAAATTATTTATGGTGCTATTTTGTTGCTTTCTTCTGGGAGTTATACATGATAGTGCGGCGGGATTATATAAATCGTTGTATTTCGTAAGAAGTCGAGGTATTGGGCTTGTATTTGTTAAGGTCTATTTACTATTTATAGTCATGCCATCATTTTTTATATTAATGCTCACATCATTGCGAGTTGGCTTGGTTTTGGTTGCTGGGATTATATGTTTTTTTGTCTATGACGGTATAGGAGGGGATTATCCTATGAGAACATTGTTAATAATAATCTGTAGTGTTTTTACATGGGGCATTCTCTTAGTTGGAAGATGGCAAATAGACAAAAAATTCAGTAAAAAAATGGATGCGGAATGAGTCATTCTATCCAGGTTCTAAAGAGTAAGTAGCCCTAAACATGGTCTGCTAAATCCCCAAAATTTTGGCTCTGTTTGTTATTCCATAATTTGTTTATATTCAGATAACTTATCGTTAATGCGCCCGTGGAGGCCTGAATTGACTGGCATAACAAATGAATATCAGCAACCTGTAGGCAACTCTCTTCCCGAATGGAAACCATGCCCACGTCCGGAGCGGGTTACGCTGGAAGGGCGCTATTGTCGCCTCGAACCGTTATCTCGCGTTCATACCGCGGATTTATGGGCAGCGTGGAATACAGCGAAAGACTCTGGCGGCTGGACGTACCTCAGCGTTGGGCCGTTTAGCGAGCCACAGCAATTCGCTGAATTTATCGCAAACGCCGCGCAGAGCAATGACCCGCTGCATTATGCGGTTGTCGATTCCCAAAGTGGCAAAGCGCTTGGGAGCCTGTCACTGATGCGCATCGACCCGGCTAATGGTGTGGTTGAAGTTGGTTTTGTGATGTTTTCCCCGCTGTTGCAACGCACCGTTCAGGCGACCGAAGCCCATTATTTGCTGATGAAATATGCCTTTGGGCTAGGTTATCGCCGCTACGAGTGGAAATGCGACAGCTTAAACGGCCCGTCGCGCCATGCGGCGATTCGTCTCGGTTTCCGCTACGAAGGTTTGTTCCGCCAGGCGGTGGTGTACAAGCAGCGCACCCGCGATACCGCGTGGTTCTCGATTCTCGATAGCGAATGGCCGCAGATCAAACGGGCATTTGAAATATGGCTGTCGGATCAGAATATGCCGGGCGGCGTGCAGATTCAGGGGCTGGCGCAGATCCGGGCCAGTCTAAAAAAACCTCGACCAGCAGCGAACAGAACGGTGGTTAACGTCAGGCTGCTTGAAGCAAGTGACTGCGCGGCATGGTTGCCGTTATGGCAGGGATATTTGACGTTCTACAATTCACAGCTCAGTGATGAAATCAGCGAACTGACGTGGCAACGAATGCTTGCTCCGTCCGAGCCGATGTTTGCGCTGGGCGCGTTTGACGAGCAGGGCAAAATGCTCGGTTTTACCCATATGATTTACCATCGCGGTACCTGGTCGGCGCAGGATCATTGCTATCTTGAGGATCTGTTTACCGCCTCTGAATCACGCGGCAAAGGCGTTGGACGGGCGCTGATTGAAGGGGTTTATCAACATGCGCAGGCGAAAGGCTGCGGGCGCGTGTACTGGCATACTCATGAAACCAATGCGGCGGGCCAGGCGTTATACGACAAGATGGCGGATAAATCGGGATTTATTCAGTATCGGAAATATTTTAACTGAATACATTTATTAGCATGGCGAACAAAATAGATTTTAATGATCTATTTTGTTCGTTCTCATACTTATATTTCTGCGATTAAAACTTTCTTTCCGTTCAGTCACCAATCTTGATAACAATTTTACCGAACGCGCCGCGAGAAAGGTGCCTGAACGCTTCCACTGCGTCACTGAAGCTGTAAACATGCTCAATGACTGGCTTGATATTATGTTTATTGAGGAAAGGATTCATACGATCAAATGACGAACGTGGTGCAACGGCAATGCCACGGATAGTTGTCTGGCGGAAAATCAACGGCATCAGATCAAGTTGGGTTGTCTGACCGGTCAGAAATCCTACCTGAGCAATAGTCCCGGCAACTTTTGTGGCGGCAACCGACTGGTTAATGCCGTTACCACCCGCAACTTCAATTGTAATATCCGCTCCTTTACCCTCGGTCAACTCAAGGACTTTGTTCTGCCAGTCTGGACAGGTTTTATAGTTGATTCCGTCATCGGCACCCAGCGACTTAATACGATCAAGGTTGGCATCGTTACTGGACGTAGCAATAACACGCGCACCGTAAGCATGTGCAATTTGTGCAGCAAAAACGGACACGCCGCCTGTTCCTTGCACCAGAACTGTTTGCCCAGGTTGCAGATTGCCGATATCCATCAGTGAATACCACGCCGTAAGTGCTGCGATAGGGAGCGTTGAGGCTTCCTCATCGGTCATACTGTCAGGTGCTCTGACTGCGCTGTCCTCATGGATGATCATGTATTCTGCCAGGCCACCCGGCAGCGGCATACCCATACACCAGGCTGGCTCATCGGCAGCAGGTTCACCATCTAACCAGCGGGAATAAAGATGCGAGTTGACGCGGTCACCCACTTCAAAACGCGTTACGCCATCACCAACGGCAACTATGCTGCCGGCCGCATCGGAGACAGGGATCAGGGGCTTTGGAACCAGGTGAGGCTCATAAAAACCCTCAACAATCGCCTTATCTCTGAAATTCAGGGAAACTGCGCCCACTTTAACCAACAATTCACCGGGTCCTGGTATGGGTGTCTCAACCTCTTCAAACTGTAAATTTTCCAGGCCAAAATCTTTCAGTAACCATGCTTTCATTTCATTGAGTCCACTTTATATACGTAAGAGGCATCAATGATAAAGACATAGACGCGTGGCAAAAAGTCACACAAAAGGACTTCAGTGTTATCTCATGGGAAACAATCCAGATGGGGTATAATCCGCGCTACTTCTGTCTATGAATACCAGGGCTAAAACTATGCGCTCTAACATGCTTGAGTTAATGGGTATTTTCGTACAAGTTGTCGAGCTGCGTAGCTTCACTAAAGCCGCTGACACTTTACAACTGCATCGTCCTGCGGTCAGTAAATCCATACAGCAACTGGAAGATGATTTGGGCGTAAAGCTGCTACATCGTACGACCCGTAGCCTGAGTGTGACAGCTGAAGGTGATGAAATTTATCAGCGAGCCAAAGCACTCCTGAGCGACGTAAACGAAATGATGGCTTCCGTTTCCCCGACTCAGCCGCCTCGCGGTCGTCTTCGTATTGATGCGCCGCTGGCACTGACCCACACTATCCTGGTTCCCTCTTTAAGTGAGTTTCAGGCTCTCTATCCCCAAATCGAAGTTGTACTCACAGCTTCTGACCGTTTAACGGATTTGATTTCGGAGGGAATTGACTGTGTTATTCGCCTGGGGGAACTTGTTGACTCCAGTTTTATCTCGCGTCGTGTAGGTAGCGTTCGTATGGTCACCTGCGCTGCGCCGTCATACCTTGAAAAATACGGTATTCCAATGACGCCGGATGATCTTATACATCACAAAGCCATTAATTTTTTCAGTGAACATAGCCGTGAAGTGATGGAATGGAAGTTTGCCATGGACGGGGAAGTTATCTCCCGGCGCCCTGAAAGCAATATGCTGGTTAATAACTCAGATGTACTGCTGTCCTGCGGGCTAGCGGGGCTGGGTATGCTTCATGCGTTGCAGACTATGCTGAAACCGCACATCCAGTCAGGCACGTTGAAAGAAGTATTAGCCGATTATGCAACCATCACTAAACCCGTGTCCATTTTGTTCCCCGATCGGCGCTACCTTTCACCTAAAGTCCGGGTATTTATCGACTGGTTTTCTGATGTATTTGCAAGGAAGTATCAGCCATAAAGGCGATACAAACCCTACAAAGATTAATATTACTTGTTACTTATAAAATCCGAAATTTTAACTCTCAACATGACCTTCGAGACTTTTTAAACGAAAATACATGCCCGAGAAATACCGGTTTTTTCCATAACGATTTTAACTGGCGTATTTGTACAATAAGTCAAACCTAAAACACCACGGCCTGCGCTGAGCTTGATTTTATCCCTTTCACCACCATCCAGTACGCCAGCATAATCGCCACCATCAACATCACAAACAACATAAACGGCGGCATCCAGGTCAGCATTAAACCGGTGAAAAGCGGGTTACATGCACCACCTAACCAACCCAGTTGTTGTGCTGAGAAGTAACTCGCTTTCAATCCCGCAGGGGCGATGTTATCAACCAGCATGTATTCACCAGGGGCGAAAATCAGCTCCCCTATAGTAAATACTGCAGCCGACAACCCCCACAACAGCAGGTTGTCGCCAGAAATCATAAAGCCTGCCAGTCCTGCCATAAAAAATAGCGTGCCGTAGCCCATCAGCTTTTTGATGTTGTCCGGGCGAATACGTTTGCCGACCATATATTGAAAAGCCACTACGACCATCGCATTTACTGGCAACACCACTCCCACCACGTTCTGTGCCAGATTCGAGTCAGAGACGGCAATGGCATACTGCGATAAACAGGCGGCAAAAGAGCCGAATACCAGTGAACCGAGGAAGGACGAAAGGGTGAAATACATCAGCGACTTATCTTTGAGCATCAGGCTTGGAGAAAGCCTGACGCTGCTGCTTTGCTGGATTTCGCTCACCGGCACGCTATGTACATAACGGCTAATCACGATAAACGGAATGATTGCCGTCAGGCCGGATAACCAGAATGGCAGGTTGGTGCTGTAAAGCACCGCCAACGTGCCAATCGGTGGGCCAACCGTCCAACCAATATTGGCGAAGGTATAATTGAGCGAGAAGATTTTAGGTTTCTGGTGAATTTCCAGTGTGTCGGCGAAATAGCCCTTCAGCACGGTCGCAAAGACCGAATAGGCGCAGTTAATTAGCGAGTAAAACACCACCACCAAAATGGCATTATTAACCAGAGGGATGGCCACAAATCCGCCGAGGAAAATAACAATCGCCAGCAGCATGCATTTTTTCTTATCGAAGCTGTCCGCCAGGATGCCAAACCAGAGACTAAAAACCACGCCTGCGGTGAGCGCGATCGTCAGCGCCATACCAATTTCCGTTAACGGCATGGTGTACTGCCGGGAAAGGTAAATGGTCATGAAGGGTAGCGTCAGCCCGCGACCTACCGTAAGCAGTAGAGAAGAGAGCAGTAAAACGCTGATGGAGAGTTGCTTGCCGGAAAAACGCGTCGTTAAAGAAACCATTTTATCGATTGTTTTTACTGATGATTAATTGGGGGGAATCAGATTTAGCATGAAGATTTGGTGAAGTATAGACGCTGTTTTTCAGGAGTTGCTTTCTGTACTTCGATGCGCGTCCGCGATTATGTCTTTGGCTTGAGGGTTCGCAGGGCGGTGGTGAGCTAGCACTGGCGGG
>DATERH010000334.1:0-2596 GCA_035271785.1 Buttiauxella sp. | reverse complement strand
TCCCTGGCTCCTTCGTAGCGCCCGCAAATATTGCCTACCGCATCCTGCCAGGTCGTCATCCCCACTTGCTCCATCCAGCCAGCCACCAGATAGTTGGCACGCAGATGTTCGTTGGAAAGATAGACGCGCGTCAGTTCGCCTACCGTTTCGCTGATTTGAGCCAGTTCATCTGCCCTCAACATGACGCGCCGCGCGGCAGCACTTGCCTCAGCCACATTCATCACATGTTTTACCATCAGCGACGTTCCTGAGCATAGACATCCCACGCCGCCTGCATCGCGGCCCCTTGCGTCGATTTAAAACCAAGACGATTGAGCACCGCCTCAAGTGCTGTGAGTGTTTGCAGTACGCAATCTTTACGTGCGTTGTACCCCATAGTGCCGATTCTCCAGATTTTGCCTTGCAGCGGGCCAAATGAAGTACCGATTTCAATATGGAAATCTTCCAGCAGCATTTTGCGTACTTCTTCACCGTGAACCACGGACGGGATCACGACCCCCAGCACGTTATTCATTTTGTGTTGCAGATTGCCGAAGGTTTCCAGCCCCATTCCCTGAATTCCGGCCACCAACGCACGGCCATGCAGCTCGTGGCGCGCGATCCCAGCGTCCAGCCCTTCTTCGAGAATAATGCGCGCACATTCGCGGGCAGCAAACAACATGCTGGTCGCTTCAGTGTGGTGGTTGAGGCGCTCGGGTCCCCAGTAATCCATCACCATGCCGAGATCGAAATAATTCGAATAGATCATTTCGTCATCACCATCCTGATGTGCAGCCGTTCGGATCCCTTCCTCCACACATTTGCGACGGCGGATCACTTCTTCCATTTGTGCGCTGAGGGTGATCGGCGAGCTGCCAGACGGACCGCCGAGGCATTTTTGCAAACCGGCAGAAACCGCATCTAAACCCCATTTATCGGTTTCTAACGCATTGCCGCCAAATGAAGCCGTGGCATCGGTATAAAACAGCACGCTGTGGCGGCGGCAGATTTCACCGAGTTCTTCCAGCGGCTGGAGCATGGTGGTTGAAGTGTCGCCCTGAACGGTCAGCAGCAAACGCGGCTTAACGGTTTTGATGGCATCTTCGATTTGATCCGGCGTAAAAACTTCGCCCCACGGCACTTCAATGGTGTGAACTTCTGCGCGGCAGCGGCGGGCAATTTCACACAATAGATGACCGAAACGGCCAAACACCGGCACCAGCACTTTATCGCCAGGGCGAATGGCAGATAACAATACGGCTTCAATACCTGAACGAGAAGTGCCATCCACCAGCATCGTCCAACGGTTTTGGGTACGGAATAGTTCGCGATACAACACCATCACTTCATTCATATATCCAGTCATAACGGGGTCATACTGCCCAATCAACTGACTCGCCATGGCACGTAATACGCGAGGATCGGCATTAATTGGCCCCGGCCCCATCAGTAAACGATGAGGTGGATTAATTTGCGTGAAGTGCTGAATATCGAACATGGCATTTCCTTTTATTCATCATGAAACAAAAGATTCTTTATAAAAATATTCTGCAACTAATGTGCCACTCATTATCACTCAAGACAAAAGAAGAAA
Organism: Buttiauxella sp.; assembly: GCA_035271785.1. Lineage (GTDB taxonomy): Bacteria > Pseudomonadota > Gammaproteobacteria > Enterobacterales > Enterobacteriaceae > Buttiauxella. Next base: position 1,023 of record DATERH010000334.1, on the reverse strand, counting down.
TAGCAGCTCTCTCGAGTAAAAATGAGTCTTTCCCAACAAAAACAGTAACAGGATTTAAACACTATGAACCAGAATGGTTCCCGAGAGATGTGCAAGCGCACCATTACAGTGCTTTAGCGTTGTTCCAATTCATCAAACTCGGAATACAATTGAGCAATATGATGGATACGCTGACGGCCTGTAGTTAACGCTTCGTGGAGCACCGCGTTGGATAACAAATTTACGAGGCTCATCGCGCTGCTGTAGCTGTCAAACGCTGAGACGCTATCGAGTGGAGCCGCAAAATGCCAGCGGCAATAGGGCGTGAGGCCTGAACCCTGCGCTTCACTCACCACCAGCAGCGGCACCTGCCGTTGATGCAGATTTGCCAGCAAAGGTTTGATGATGCGTGGACGTCTGCGAAACGCGATAGCGACGACACAATCGTGCTCGCTGATATCCACCACTTCTTCTGCCAGTGTCTGCCCGGGTTGAGGTAACAAATAAACATCGCTTCGAGTCTGCAATAACTGTTGACGCAAGTGCATGGCGACAGGCCATGAGTTTCTTAACCCAATGATAAAAATACGTTTTGATGTAGCGAGTGTCGTGACAACATCGGAAAACTGTTGCGAATCAAGTTGGCTAATCCATTGCGTCAGATTGGCCATTTCCTGTTTGTAATGCCGCGCCAGTAATGTGTTTCCTTGTACCGCATCACGATTTTCCGTAAGCGGCATTCCGCTTTGGCGCAAGGTGCGCAATTCTTCACGCATGTCTTTGTAACGCTCATAACCAAGGCGCTTAAATAAGCGGCTGACGGTGGCTTTTGATACCCCAGAGAGGCGGGCAAGTTCCGCGCTATTGTAGCTAATGAGGTCATCAAAATGATCGACAATAAATGCAGCAACTCTTTGTTCTTGTGGTGAAAGCTGTTCGTACGTCGCTCTCAATCGCTCATCTAATTGTTTCATTGTGGCCTCTGTAACTTTTGTTTCACTCGAGCCTGGCACAATGAAACTAATCGCGTCAACCTGGAACATC
>DATERH010000333.1:0-22454 GCA_035271785.1 Buttiauxella sp. | reverse complement strand
GGGCAGATAAACATACCGTTGTCTTCGTAGGTGTACTCAGAATTGCATTTCGGGCAATGAGGGAGAGTCATTAATAGTATCCTCAAAAATAGCGGTTTTCCGCCAAAAGTTGCGCAATTATACACTAAAACCCTACTTTTGCGGGGACTATCAGCACTATGCCTTGCGCTGTCAGGGAAGGTGAAACGCAAATAATTATATCTTATAACGTTAATCAATTGCTAAATTCGGGATGAAAATACAGAATTGGTTTGTTGAAATACGCTACTGTCTCGTTCTCTGTTGTGTCATTACATAACTTCATTTCGAAAAATAAGTTTAATCATAAAAATATCGAATAATTTATTTCCGCACGTAATTATAATTACCGGTACTTAGTTGACCTATAAATATTAGTATTTTTTATAAAAATCCGGATAATTTGATTTAAGTAAGGATTTTTTATGCACACGCAAGCAGTATTTGAGTTAAGTCAGGAAGCTGAGCGGTTATTGCAACTGGCCCTGCAAAATCTTAATACATTAAGAACAATAGCTTTTACTAATCAGCAAGACGTGAATTCTTTTGGCCAATCCCAGATGGGAGCCGTTGTCTCGACTAAGTTTGGCCCGAATGGCATTCAGGCGCAGCAAGCCATGCTGCAAAATGAGTTGCGCAAAATTACTCAGCAGGAAATGGTGTTGGCTATTGTGGGCACTGTAAAAGCAGGGAAATCCACCACCATCAACGCCATTGTTGGCACTGAGGTATTGCCGAATCGTAACCGCCCGATGACGGCATTACCGACATTGATTCGCCACACGCCTGGACAGCGTGAGCCAGTGCTGCATTTTCCATACGTGCAACCTATCGAGAAATTAATGCAAACGTTGCAACTTCGTTTGCAGCAAACCGACAGAGAAACGCTGGGTAGGTATCTGGAAATTGATCGGGATATGGTGGGTTTATTAACCCGAATAACCGAAGGAGAATCGTTCGCTAAGCATTATCTTGGTGCTCAACCAATTTTTCATTGTTTGAAAAGTCTTAATGATTTAGTGCGGTTATCAAAAGCCCTGGATGTCGCTTTTCCTTTTAAAGCTTATGCAGCAATTGAACATGTTCCGGTAATTGAAGTTGAATTTGTCCATTTAGCGGGAATGAATGAAGGCTATGGGCAACTGACATTATTAGATACCCCCGGGCCTAATGAAGCCGGACAACCGCATTTGCAAAAAATGCTTCAGGAGCAACTGACCCAAGCTTCAGCCGTGCTGGCAGTACTGGATTACACCCAGTTGAAGTCCGTTTCGGATCAAGATGTGCGAAACGCGATATTAGGTGTCGGTACATCCGTGCCGCTATACGCGCTGGTGAATAAGTTTGATCAAAAAGACAGGAATGGCGATGACGAGGAACAAGTTAAAACGTTGATTTCCGGCACGCTAATGAAAGGTATTGTTGAGCCGAGCCATGTTTTCCCGGTTTCTTCCATGTGGGGATATCTGGCCAATCGTGCGCGTCATGAATTGGTATTACAAGGACAGTTGCCAGATCCCAATGAGCATCGCTGGGTGCAAGATTTTGCTGACGCGGCCTTGGGGCGGCGTTGGAAACATGACGATTTGGCGGATAAAACGACGGTGGGTCGTGCCGCGGATCTGCTGTGGGAAGACTCGCAGTTTGCTGAGCCCATCAAAAAGGTGCTTCATGCTGCACACGCCAACGCCTCGATGTACGCGCTGCGTTCAGCCTGCCAGAAATTACTTAACTACACGCAGGGTGCAGAAGATTACCTGAATTTTCGCAGCCAGGGGCTACGCATTGCCAGTGAGCAATTGCAGCTTAATATTACGGCACTTGAAGATGACATGAATCTGGCGGCTGCCAGCCAGCAGTCGGTCAAGGCCGCAGCGCACAACAACGTAAACCAGTCTGTGGAAGCGATGGGCGATTTTATCCGCCGTTATGGAAAACAAATTAATGCCAACGTTGTGGAGTATTTCCAGCAAGGCACGGTGCCTGAAAAACTCACACGCCAGTCGATGTTGTTAGGAACTCGTCGGGGTATCGACTTTGACAGCCGCTATGAAACGCTGAGTTTTGACGATGAACAATCGGCGCAAATTACGCTACACAGAATCCGCGCCTCATGCGAAATCATCCTTACCGCTGCCCAGGAAAAAATGACTGAGGAGCTGATTCACTTGTTCAGTTATTTAGAAGTCGAACTGGCGGATACATTGCGTAATACCTTAAAACCGATTGAGGCCCGTGTCGCACAAGGGTTAACCCAGGCCGGTTTTCGCACCAATATCAGCCTACCGGTGTTCCATGTCGGGCTTTTAAATTTCAATGTTAATCAAGCATTTAATGAACTTATTGAAGAACAAGACATCCCTGTCGCGCAATTACGTCGTCCGACCGGGATGCGTGGCACAGTTGCGCGCTGGCTCAATAGCGATGAGTGGGGCTGGGAAGGGCACACCGTGATGAAAAGTCGCTACGTGATTTCTTTGCCTGATGTCCAGCATAAGCTGCTCCAGCACGTTTCCAGTTTCCTGTTGCAGCTTAATCAAAACATGGCGGTACAAATTGAAAATGCCGTGAGTGAGGGAATGACCGCTTTCTTTGCTGATTTTTCCCTGTCGTTGGATGCGATACGCCTGAATCTGCAACAAAGTTTGTTAGCGCGTCAGCAAAATGAAGACGCGGTAATGGCCTTGCGAAAACAGCTCCAACAGTGCGTACGAACCGCGCGCTACATTCATGAGGACACCCGCTTGTTGCGGGATGATATTCAGACGTTATTTTCGGTAGAACAGCAATGAACAGTGTATTACCCGGTACTCAAACCCGCACTTTGGAATGTGTTGCAGAGAAGTTCGTCGTCGATTTCGCAAAAAACAGCGGTGTCTCGCGTGAGCGGTGGCATAGCCAACAAAGCAAAGCGTATTACCAGCGTCTGACCGGTGAGTTTATTGGCAGGAGTCAGTCGCAAAAATGGGCGACGGACGAAGCGTTATTGGAGACGCCAGAATTCACGCTAACCATGCTCGGGCAACTTTGCCAGCGCGTGGCGAAAAAGCATCGGGCGATGGCTAAAGTTTATGACATTGTGCGCTCCATGGCTGCCGCTTCTGCGCGAGTGAACAACGAGGCTCATGAAGTCCGCCAGCTGTCTGCTCAAGTGCAACAGCAACTTGCGCTGCGAGTCGATAATCTGGAAGCGCAATTAAACGGTACCGATCTCACGCATCTGGGCATCGTGCATTGCGAACAAGTTTTTTCCCGTTGGCAGACTGGGCACTATTTATCGTTTTCACCTGCCGGACGTTGTTATGTCGCGTTGCAGGAGTTGTACTGGGGCGCGTTTGGTGATGCGCTGCGTTTTGGTAGCACGTTGCAGGCAAGCGAGCTCATTGAACAGGCGCGAGCGTTGGCCATCTCGCAGTTAGCGCAAGATGTAAATGCATCAGCTCGGACTCGTCATTACTACTATGAGTGGCTGATGTTTCCGTCAACGCCTGACATGATGGAAAGCAAAGAAGCGCTGGCGTGGTTGGGGGATGACTGCGATAGCGATAATCATCCAGTGATTTTTGCCACCACACAAACACACATGGGCGTTTCGCTCGGTATGCCGCGCATTTGTTCCGCAATGCGCTTGGGTAGTGCGATGGTTGATGAAGTGTTTAATTAGTATTGCTTTAATAACAATAATAATGAGATGAGATTCTGAATATATAAATTTTTGTTTGAATAGGCTCAAAGGATAGGTACCTGTTCGACCTAATGTGAGTTTTTATTAAATGTTGTGTCAGCGCATTCATTCTTTTGCGCTGGCATTTGTTTATGGAATAACTACATGTTTTTTAATTATAATTTTATGCGCTGCATTCTTACGTGCTGCGTTTTTTTATTTATTCCTGCATCATTTTTAGCACCGCTAAATAACGCCGTCAGTAGGCAGATTCTCAACGAAGATGCGCTAACCCTCCCTGTATTGTCGGGTGACGCTACCCTGACCTGACCGACAACAGAATCTTTGTCATCAGTCTCTTTTTTAAGAATCAAGAATCAAGCATCAACATCCCCAGTTCATGGAGCCTGCCGCGCAAAGTGTGCGTGGCGCTATCGCTATTTTTCTGTATTAACGGATAATGGCCGATTCTGAAACGACAGTTTAATTTTTGGCAAGGGAAGAGGCGTGAGCAATAACGTTTCGTTGTTTACTAATAAGAAATTCGCATGGATGGGAGCCGCTTTTTGTTGCTTGTTATGGGGAAGTGCTTACCCGGCAATTAAAAACGGTTATGACATTTTTCAGATAGCGACGGACGATTTACCTGGCAAGATTGTCTTCGCGGGTTACCGTTTTGTCATCGCGGGCCTGTTATTGCTGGCGTTTGCGATGCTGCAAGGCAAGCCGATTGCGCGTTTATCCCGCCACCAGTTTTCACAACTCGCGTTGTTAGGTGTCACCCAAACTGCCATTCAATATATCTTCTTTTATATTGGCCTCGCCTATACCACTGGCGTGAAAGGCTCAATTATGAATGCCACTGGCACTTTCTTTAGCGTGCTGCTGGCGCATTTTATCTATCAAAACGACAAGCTCAGTATTAACAAAGTGGTGGGCTGCGTGCTGGGGTTTGCCGGTGTTATGGTGGTGAACTTCAACAGCCAGTTGATGGACTTCAGTTTTAGCTGGATGGGCGACGGTTTTGTGGTGCTGGCGGCATTTGTTCTTTCTGCCGCGTCACTGTATGGAAAGCGTATTTCGCAAACCATGGACCCCACTATTATGACTGGCTGGCAATTGGCCATCGGTGGCGTGGTGCTGACTGTCGGCGGCTACGCAAGCGGTGGGCGGCTTGCGTTTCATGGTCTGGAGTCGGTGGCGATCCTTGGATATCTGGCGTTACTGTCTTCCGTGGCATTTGCGTTGTGGAGCATGCTGCTCAAGCACAACCGCGTGGGAATGATTGCGCCGTTTAACTTCCTGATCCCGGTATCTGGCGCAGTGCTTTCGGCCATCTTCTTGCAAGAAAGTATTCTGGAATGGCGTTATGCCCTGGCGTTGGTGTTGGTGTGCTTTGGGATCTGGCGAGTTAACGTTACCCGACAAGCGTGATGTCATTGGTGGATGACGCTTGCGCTTATCCACCCTACAAAATTCAAATTATTTAGAATATCTGCAAGGAAGTTGCAGGCAGAATCATGAAATGCAGGCCATTATTTACCCTAAATAATTCAAGATGCAGGAAGGCGACCAGGCCGTAAGTCCCCATGAGCATAGATAACTATGTGGCTGGGGGGGCTGGGGCGAACGGGCGCAGTCAACGTACATGCAACTTGAAGTATGACAGGTAAATACATCTTTTATCGATAAAGGGCCTGCAAATGACCAGACTTACCGCAAAAGATTTCCCTCCTGAATTACTCGAATATTTTGATTTCTACGTCCATGGCAAAATCAGCAAACGTGAGTTTCTCGATCTTGCAGGGAAATTTGTGGTTGGCGGGTTATCGGCGGTGGCACTTGGCACCTTGCTGACGCCAAATTACGCCTTCGCCCAGCTAGTGGAATTTACCGACCCGGATATTGTGGCTGAATATATTCAATACCCGAGCCCGCAAGGTCATGGAGAGGTGAGAGGCTACATGGTTCGCCCCGCAAAAGTCGCGGGTAAAGTGCCCGGCGTGGTGGTGGTGCATGAAAACCGTGGGCTTAATCCCTATATAGAAGATGTGGCGCGTCGTGTAGCCAAAGCGGGATTTATTGCGCTGGCACCGGACGGTTTGAGTTCGGTTGGTGGGTATCCGGGCAATGACGAGAAAGGGCGCGAACTGCAATCTCAGGTTGATCCTACCAAACTGATGAATGATTTCTTCGCAGCGATCGAGTTCTTGATGCACCACGAAGCGGTGACGGGAAAAGTCGGCATTACCGGATTTTGTTACGGGGGGGGAGTCGCTAACGCTGCGGCGGTCGCCTATCCGGAATTAGCCGCCGCGGTACCGTTCTACGGACGCCAGCCGAAAGCGGAAGATGTGCCGCGTATCAAAGCGCCAATATTGCTGCATTATGGGGAGCTGGATTCGCGTATTAACGAGGGCTGGCCGGCGTACGAAGCGGCGCTGAAAGCCAATAACAAAGTTTACGAAGGTTATATCTATCCGGGTGTGAATCATGGTTTTCATAACGATTCGACACCGCGTTATGACAAGGCAGCGGCGGAGCTGGCATGGTCGCGAACCCTCGACTGGTTCCGCAAATATCTGGCCTAACTGTTAATCAGGATACGGGCACCCAGTGCGATGCCGTTCTTGCCGGTGCGTTTAATCAGGTACATGGATTCATCGGCACGAATCACGGCGTCGGCAAAGTTGTCGCTGGCCCAGGATTCATTCACGCCAATTGATGCGCCGATTTTCGCCGTGCCATTGCTTAACTCAAATGGAGTGAGGGCGACATCCAGGCAGCGTCGGGCGATGGTTTGGATTTCGGTATTCTCCAGCGACCACGGCATCAGCAGGATAAACTCATCACCACCAATGCGGCCAATGGTCACTTCTGGGGGACAGGCTTCGGACAAACGTTGGCTGAGCTGCAACAGCACTTCGTCGCCGCTCCGATGCCCAAGGGTATCGTTAACGTTTTTGAAATCATCAAGGTCGATAAAAGCTATTGATAGTGGGCCGAGTTTTTTTAGCAGATCAAACTGCGCATGCAGCGCGTGACGGTTGGTAAGTCCGGTGAGCGGGTCGTGGTTGGCGAGCTTCGCAAGCTGCTCCTCGTACTGCTTTTCTTTGGTCATGTCGATGTGAGTGCCGGTGACTTTCAACGGTTTGCCATCATCGCTCCATTCGGTCACTCGTCCCCGGTCAAGTACCCAGGAAATGGTGCCATTTTTGGCCTGCATGCGGTGCAGTGCTTCGTAATATGGCGCTTTGCCTTCGAGATGGTTATAGAACGCGGTGAGCACCATATCTTTGTCTTCAGGGTGCAGATGGTCACTCCACACATCAAAATGAGCGCTAAGTTCTTTGGGCCGATAACCTAACATGGAACCCCAGCGGCGATTGAAAATGACCAATTTGCCGCTATTAATATCGAGTTGCCACAAGCACAAACCTGTCCCGTCAAGAGTCGCACTCAGCTTGTTGCGCGAGTCATGCGCAATTCTCCTGAGCCGGGCATTGTGCTTTTTAAGGTTCTGAATCTGCTGCCTGAGGCTCTCTTCTGACATTGGCCATATTTATGAACAAATAATATTCATTTTTAACATCTATTAATGAGTTGTAAATATGGCGAAGAAAAAATCATGCTAATTCCACTGCTGTTGTGTAGCCGGGACTGTTTTTCTCTTCTCAACAGGGATGAAAGAGAGGAAGACTCCGCCTAGCATCACCGCGAGCAGGATCCACGATGTCGGTGTAAACACGCTGTCCATCACCAGGTATTCGAGGATGACTGTAATGACCGGAAAACAGATAAATACCAACGAGGTACTGAACGTCGAAATACGTTTGTGTAGGGCGGAATAACACAAAATCCCGAACACACTTGCCACGGTGCCAAGGTAAATAACCGAGATAAATGACAGCCAGGTAATATTCCCAAGCATCGGTTTTTCCACAATCACGCCAGTCAGCGTGAGGAGTAAACCAGCGGCAAGGCAGGGCAGGGTGTTGAAGGTGAAAAGCGAAACCTGGCAACTGCGTTTCTTGCATAAAACATACATAAACGCATGCATGAAAACAGCGAGAACTACGGCTAATCCCCCTTTCCAGTTGTTGCTCAAGCTCACACGGGCTTCCTCTTGCAGGATGCAAAACAGCGATAGCAGTGCCAGCATGGAACCCATGAGTTGTAACAAACTCGTTGCGGTGTTAAGCAACACAATCGAAATCAGCAGCACAGCAACCGGCATCACGGCAAAGATTATCGCAGCGGTGCTGGCATCAACGTATTGTTCGCCGTAGAGCACCAGCGTGAAGGGCAGGCAATAACAGAACAGGAACACGCAGAACTGGAAAAAGCGGTGGCCTTGCGGGAATAGCAACGATGAACGGGTGGTGTTCAACATCCACAGTAGTAACGGCGCTGCGCTTAAAAAGCGCAGGCCGGTGGCAAAAATCGGTGGCATGCTGACCAACGCGAATTTCATGGCAAGCCAGGTACTTCCCCACGTCAGAATAACGATGGCGAAAAGAGTGAAAATTTTTGCTTTCTGCATGGGGGTTCCTTGTGTCACCTCAAATTAGTGATCGATATAGAGATAATGCATCCAGCTAGTCATACGCAGCAGGATTTTACGGATAATCGAAACGTGTGTGAAATAGTCTGAATAGACAGCAACTTGACCCATAGTACCGGCCGGTAAACGCTCAACATCGGCGACGTTATTAAGCTCAATTTCTGCATAAATGCCGTCGAGTTTTGGATCCAGACTTAAGCCTTGTAAGTGGCCTTGAGCCTGATAGCTGCTGTTAGCGATGGCTGGCAGGATTTGTTTAACTTTCCCTTTCACGACGCCACCTGGCAGACCGTTAAACACTACTTCGGCTTCATCACCCGCCGTTAAACGCAGAGCAGAGTTTTGGCGGAACACGGCATACACACTGGTTTTCTGGTCAGGTACGAACACCATAACGGGACGTAGTGGTATCGGGCGCACGAACATGCCTGGTTTCAAGAAAAGCTGTGTCGCGTAACCGTCGCTAGGGGCACGAATAACGGTTCTCTCAAGGAAGTATTCTGCTTCTTTGAGGTTGGACTTCAGACGGTACACTACGGCATTTTCGCCATGAACCAAGGCACCCAGTTCTGCTGCCGTTTGGTCTCTCTTCGACAGGGAAGAACGCCATTGAGCCTGCGCCGCCAGATAAGTTTGCTGCGCACGGACCACTTCCTGGTCAGTAAACGGACTTTTCATTTTGTCCTGACTGCCACTGCGGTAACGGTCAGCATCTTTCATCGCTAAATCACGCTGCGCTTTGACCTGGGCGATATCGGCATTTTCGGAAGCCAGACGCGCTTTAAGCATTTCAACATTTTGCTCAGCGCTTTCAATCTCACCTTTAATCGACTCGACTTTTGCTTGATAAGCCGTTGGGTCAATACGGAACAGGAAATCGCCTTTCTTCAGTATTTTATTGGCGTTAGGGGTGACTTCCACTACCACACCCGATACTTCAGGGATAATCGGCACCGTAACGGTAACCATCTGAGCACGTTCGGTATATGGATGGTTGTAATTCATTAATAACAAAAGGGAGCCAATAAGAATAATCCCACCCAATACTGCAGTAGGAACGCTCCATTTATTTAATGGAATTTTGAAGAATTTAAATATACCAACACAAATTGCGGTATATGTAAGAATAAGTAATAAATCCACAATGAATCCTGCTCAATAATTCAGTTACTGATGGTTTGCTGTGTTATTTTTGTGCTGAGCTTCCAGTTGAGCCAGGCGCTCACGAAGCGCATCCAGTTCATGGTTTTTGGTCGCAAATCCCCAGCCACGATCTTCGCGATACAACATCGCCCAGATCCACAAAAACGGCCATATTGCATGCAATGTGAATAAGCTCACCCAACCCGCAGCATGAATTGCATCCTGGTGGGGATGGTTACGGTGTACCGCAATTTCATAGGGAATGTCGTGCACAACAATAATGCCGTAAAAGAGCGTAAGTCCCACAAATATAAGAGCGCCTAAGGCAAGATAGTCCAGAATCATAGTTGGGTGCCCCCCATAATAAAATGTTTGGAGACACTAATGAGAAGGGGTGGATGGCACCACTTTTATTTTGTGTAAAAATAAATAATAGGTGATTTTTTAATTGCACAAAATCACAATAATGTGCAAGCGGAAAAATAAGAAATTACACTTCTTTTCATCATGGACACAGTTGTAAGGATTTTACTGAAAATTGTTTTAGTTTTACAATACATAGTTGTATCTAAGCACCAAACGCCTCAAGGTAACCCCCGCGAGATTTTTGGTGTGGTATATACTTCAAGGAATCTGCAAGAACAGCGAGTAATCACAGGAAAACAAATGATTATATCTCCACCGACACGACCAGAAGAGGCCATTGATCGCCTGCTAACCATCCTTGAACCCTACGGGACACTCATGGATGTGATTCCCCGTAAGCGTATAAACTGGGAGTATAAAGACGTCCCTCAGTTCTATGTCTTCAAGAAAGGTGAGATTTCTGTACTCCGCGCAACCGATGGTTTGGTCATCGCTACGGTTTCTGGTCAGAACTTGTTTGGCATTGCTGAGAGCATCCAGCCTTTGCGTAGCCATATTTTACGTGCAGAAACCGAGTGCACCATGCTTCGTCTGGATGCCAGCCTGGCTCATGAGATAATCACTCGAGAAGGACTGTGGAAAGACGTTGCTATTATCCTCGCTTATTACACTACCCACCTTTTCTACCGTGACTCGGTAGTCGTGCAACAACGCACCTATTCCATCATTCGCGGTCATCTTATTGAGATGAATCGCCTGCCGGAAGAATCTCGTTTAAGAACTTCAATTCTTGATTATATCCAGGAAAGAACGCACTTATCTCGTAGCAGTATTTTAAATGTCATGTTTGCTTTAAAAAATGGTGGCTATATTGACATTCGACGTGGTGGTTATTTACTGGAGGTTATCAATTTGCCTGAGAAATTCTAAAGCAGGCTAATTATTGTGGTGATACTAATTTTACAGGAGTGTTTATGCAATAATTTCATCTAGTTCTTTTTCATTTAAAATTAAACAAAGATAGAATTCCTTATGTTAAGGAAGATGAATACCATATGTCGCTTAAATATTAATTCCATATAGCAATCTCCCAGTGGCGACTTCAAGGACTATCATGAAAAAGACTCTTATTGCATTAATCGTACTCAACACCTTTGCAGTAACTAATGCTAACGCAGCAGCTGACACCGATACCTGGTACGGCGGTGCTAAATTAGGTTGGTCACATTATTTTGACGGCAATGGTGATAATGATTTTAATGACAATGTGAGCAATGCTACCGACTTTGACACAGACAGCGATAACGTTGGTGGTGGTGTATTTGCGGGTTATCAAATTAACCCATGGTTGGCTGTTGAAGGTGGCTACGACTACCTCGGCAACATGCAAGTTCAAGGCAACAACGATGTTGCGGGTGCCAAGATGGGCTCCCAGGGTCTGCAGCTGTCGATGAAAGCCAGCTACTCCTTCAATGAAAACTGGGACATCTATGGCCGTGCCGGTGCAATGGCGTATCGCGCAGAAGCTCAACAAGATGGCAACAGCAAATTTGAAACCGGTGTACGTCCGTTGGCGGCTATCGGTACTGAATATGAGTTTAACGACAACTGGGCTGGCCGCGTTGAATACCAATGGGTGAGCAATGTTGGTAACTCCAACCAAATTGGCATGACTGCTGATGTCAGCACTGTAACTGCTGGTGTGGTTTACCGCTTTGGTACAACTGAAGCAGCACCTGTTGTTGCAGCACCTGCTCCAGTAGAAGCACCAGTTGAGCCACAGCGCTTCAACCTTAAATCAGACGTTATGTTTGCCTTCAACTCTGCAGTGCTTTCCCCAGAAGGTGAAGCTGCAGTGCGTGAACTCTACAACCGCCCAGAAATTCAGGCGTCTAAAGATAAGACCACTATGGTTATCGGCTTTACTGACCGTCTGGGTTCACAGAACTACAACCTGAATCTGTCTGCTAAGCGTGCAGAAGCCGTTGCTAATGAACTGGTTCGTTTAGGTATGCCTGCTCAAAACGTCCAGGCAGAAGGCCGTGGTGCAAGCGAGCCGGTTACTGGAACAACTTGTGATGCAGTGACTGAGCGTCAGGAATTGATTAACTGCCTGGCACCTGATCGCCGTGTTGTTGTTGAAATTGCCGGTGTAGCTGCACAGCAATAAGTATCAAGATACTTAATAAAAAAGCAGTAAAGTCAGTTTTGCCCGATGCATTAGTGCCTATCGGGCTTTTTTTTGATCTGAAAACCCTATGTAGATAAGAGGAAAACGATGAAATATTTAAAAGTGGCTTATCTGGTTGTTGCGACTCTGACCGCAGGTTCGGCAAATGCTGTCTCATTTCACGGTGAGGCAGGTGCTGAATGGACCAATTTTGGTATGAGTTTTGGCGCCAATGAACCCGGATTTACCTTCAGCGGTAACTGGGCACACAACGATAACGACGGTGATGTTGCAAGTCTGGGACTGGGCTGGAATATCCCTCTGGGATCAGTGTTGATTACTCTTGGCGGCAAAACAATTTATCTGAATCCTGATGATAACGACGAAGGTTATGCCGTAGCACTCGGCGGTGGAGCACAGCTTCCACTTGGTGATCATTTTGCCCTATTTGGTGATGCTTATTATTCGCCTGATTCGCTCTCAAGTGGTGTAGCACAGTACGGTGAAGCCAATGCCGGTATTCGCTGGAAAATCAGTCCAATGTTTTCTGTTGATGCAGGATATCGCTATTTGGGAATGGAAGGGAAAAATGGGAATCGTGACCATATCATAGCTGATGGCGGTTATGCCGGGGTTAATTTAACCTTCTGAGAAATTTATTTTTATACATGAATAGAATTGCTGACGATTAAGTCTCCTATTACAATATATTATATTGATACATCAAGCCTCATTGATATCGTCAATTCGAGTGATTCGATCCTTTAATATTGTTCGTGCATCTTGCAGTGCCTATACAATAATCCCGCCCGTCCGGCGGGTTTTTTTTATCAAAATAATGAAGTTTATTTTTAAATGAAAAGTATTTTGAATACATGGCTCATTGGCTTTATGCTGTTTTAGCTCACAGGGATGTGAGCCATGTAAGCAACCATCAAATAGTAAGCAGTACGAGGCCACACTATGGCAACATAGGGTGGCTTTCTGCTACATGGGGTTTATTTCGTGTCATTCGGGTCGCGTTAATAATATAACGGCGCTATTAACATTAATGCTTATTATTTTAAGGGTATCGAATGAAGAAAATATTTAAAATTGCCATGGCGGCAATGGTTCTGGCTGTTTCAGGTATGGCTTCTGCATCTACTTCAACAGAAACACTCCCGCAGGATAGCCTGGCACAGCAATTAAACCTGACGCCAGAGCAAATGAAGACGGTGAAGACACTGCGTGAAGATGCACAAAAACAGATCAGTAAGATTAATACTGATGCTTTAGCCCAGGATGCAATTGTGAATATGTTCCAATCCGGTGTCTGGGACGACGGTGCGGCGAAGAAACAACTGTCTGCCATTGGGGATATTCAGAGTCAGGTGCGCTACCAGCGAGCGAAGTATGTGTTTAATGTCAGCCGCGTACTCACTGCTGAACAAAAGCAGCAGTTACAGCAGATACTCATTGAGAAGCAACTGTACTGATTGATTTTTCAGGAAGAGTAAAAGGATGTCATCAGGACATCCTTTTATTTTATGTTCAGGAGGTTTTCTCGGTGAGAGGTTTTAATACCTTACCAATCTGCATTAATCCATTTTTATTCTGGTCTTTCAGATAGATATTGTTCAGTTCACCAAACTCTTCGAGCCGTGTCAGCGCCTGAAAGACGTTTTCGATTCCAGAACGATTATTAAATACCTCGTCACTTTTCAGATCATCCACCCGTGCCGCTTTAATTTCAGCAGTCAGGCTGGCAATCACCTGCTGATTGGTTTTATGCAGGCTTTCTAATTCCACAGGGTTATTCTTAGCTGTGTCTGACGTTGATGGTGTCGCGTACAAGTCGATAGTATTTAACGCCTCGACCTTTTCATCTTGAGGTTGAGCACACCCCACGAGAACGAAGGCGAGTACAAGTATGGATTTCTTTAACACGATATTTCCTTGCAGTTTGCTTACTAATTAACTCAGACGGCAACTTACCTGCACGGTTATCAGGAAACTATATTAAAGTTGTTTTTTTTTAAATGAAAAAATGGCAGGCCGCAGTTGCAACCTGCCATGAGAATGTTATTTAACCAGTTTATCTTCAGTGCGCAAATCAAAATCAGAGGCGTCGTGGCGTTCATGTAATTGCTGGGATGGTTCACCGAAAGTGCGATTCACAATGCGCCCACGTTTCACGGCTGTACGTTCAGCGACTTCATCTGCCCAACGGACAAAGTTTTTATACGAAGCGATGTCGAGAAACTCTGATGCTTCATACAACCCACCTTTTGCCAGGCTGCCGTACCATGGCCAGATGGCGATATCGGCAATGGTATATTCCTCGCCCGCAATAAAACGATGCGTCGCCAGTTGCCGGTCAAGCACGTCCAGCTGGCGTTTGGTTTCCATTGCGAAGCGGTTAATCGCGTACTCAATTTTCATGGGAGCGTAATGATAGAAATGGCCGAACCCTCCGCCGAGGTAAGGGGCAGAACCTTGTAGCCAGAACAGCCAGTTCAGGGTTTCGGTGCGTGCTGAAAGCTCTTTTGGTAAGAAATGACCGAACTTCTCCGCCAGGTACAGCAAGATCGCTCCGGACTCAAAGACGCGAACCGGTGGTGTCACCGAATGGTCCATTAATGCCGGGATTTTCGAGTTCGGGTTCACATCGACAAAGCCACTAGAGAACTGATCCCCTTCGCCAATACGAATCAGGTGAGCATCGTATTCCGCCTCGCTCACGCCTATCGCCAGCAACTCCTCAAGCAGAATGGTTATCTTCTGCCCATTCGGTGTGCCAAGAGAATAGAGCTGCAACGGGTGCTTGCCGATGGGTAACGTGCGCTCGTGAGTCGGGCCTGCAATCGGGCGGTTTATGTTAGCAAAGGTGCCACCTTCGCCTTTTGTCCACGTCCAAACTTTTGGGGGCTGATAGTTATTATCTGACATGTTACGTCGACCTTTTAGTTGCCAGGGGAGTGACTGAAAAGTGTAACCCTTCTTTGTTTTGTTCGGTAATCGCCCGCTATTTTTTTTAACTTCTGGTAGTGTGATCTGACTTTACAATTAATTAACTATAAATTTGCAATATGAACCAAATGATACAACATTAACCAGCTTATCCCGACCCACCAGGAGCCAACATGCAGCGTTCAATTGCAACCGTATCTATCTCTGGCACGTTGCCTGAAAAACTGGCCGCAATCTCGGCTGCTGGTTTTGACGGTGTCGAAATCTTCGAAAATGACTTGCTCTACTACCCTGGAACGCCTGCTGATGTGCGGAAAATGGCGGCAGATCTTGGGCTGACCATCACGCTGTTTCAACCATTTCGCGATTTTGAAGGGGCATCGCGCCCGCAATTTGCCAGCAACCTGGAGCGTGCGCGGCGTAAATTTTCCCTGATGCATGAGCTTGGATGCAACACCATGTTGCTGTGCAGCAACGTGGCTCCGGACTGCTCTGCCAATATTGATTTACAGGTGAGTGACTTGGCTCATCTTGCTGAATTAGCGCAACAAAATGAAATTGTGGTTGGCTATGAAGCACTGGCGTGGGGCACACACGTGAACCGTTATCGCCAGGCCTGGGAGCGGGTAAAGCAAGTTAGCAACCCGGCGCTGGGTCTGGTGCTGGACAGTTTCCACGTGCTGTCGCTCGGCGATCAACTGATCAATCTCGACGACATCCCGCTGGAGAAAATCACCTTCTTGCAACTGGCCGATGCGCCACTGATGAAAATGGATGTGCTTGAGTGGAGCCGCCATTTCCGCTGCTTCCCTGGGCAAGGGGAACTGCCGGTCGTGGAGTTTACCCGCTTGCTGACGGAGAAAGGTTATCGTGGCCCGTGGTCGCTCGAGATTTTCAATGACAGTTTCCGTGCCACGCCAAACGCGCCAACCGCCAAAGATGGCTATCGTTCGCTACTGTGGCTGGAAGAGCAGACCTGGAATAACAATCCGCAAATTGATGCACCTTTGTTTCACAGTGCTCCCCAGGCCAGTTATCAGGGCATCGAATTTTTAGAGTTTGCTACCGATACCCGGGATGCTGTCGCCCTCGGAAATGCCTTGCAACCGCTGGGTTTTTCCCATGCCGGAGAGCACCGTTCCAAGGATGTTTCGCTGTGGCGCAACGGTGGTGTGAATGTGATTATCAACCATCAGGCACATAGTTGGGCGGATGAGTTCCATCGTCGCCACGGCGTTTCACTTTGTGCAATGGCCTGGAAAGTTATAGGTGCGGCGAACGTTTTGCAGCGAGCGCAGGATTATGGTTACCCGATTTGGCATGAAGAGCACGGCCCGGACGAGCGTGCACTGGCGGCAATTTGCGCCCCTGACGGCAGCTTGATTTATCTGATTGAAGCACCAGAACCGTGTGAAAGTGATATTTATCAAACGGATTTTAATCTTGCTGAAGCTCAGAATCCGGGGATATTACGCGGCATTGACCATCTGGCGTTAGGGTTGGTTGAAGGCAGCCGCGATAACTGGATTATGTTTTTCCGCGCGGTGTTTGGCTTTGAGTTGGATAACGAGTTGAGCGTACCGGACCCGTATGGTCTAGTCAGAAGCCAGGTGATGCACAGCCCTTGTCATTCGATTCGTCTGCCGCTGAACATGTCGCACAGTCTTGATACGCAAATAGCACGTTCAGTGGCGAGTTACCAGGGAACGGGCCTACAACATGTGGCATTTTCCTGTGATGATTTACCGGCGACGGTAGAAAACCTGCAATCTATCGGGTTGAAATTACTGCCGATTCCAGCAAATTATTACGATGACTTGTTGGCGCGTTATGGGGTAAACAACGCGTTATTACACGGCCTGGATCGCCTGAATATCCTTTATGAGCGCGATGCTCGCCAGCAAGAGTTTTTACATGCGTACACACCACCGTTCCGCCCGGACCGCTTCTTCTTTGAATTGGTCGAACGGCGGGGGGATTATCAACAATATGGCGCCACCAACGCTGCGGTGCGCCTGGCGGCAATGCAGGCGCGTTAATGTGGTTTAAAAATAATAAATGAACCTTAAGGTTCAATTTGAGCACCTGTAACCTACAAAACAACAATAGAGGAAACAACAATGGCGAGTTATGGCCAGGGCGATATCGCCGCCCCGAAAACTGGAGTTGTAAAACGAACCCGTACCCGAATGGTTATCCTGACCCTTCTGGCTATTGGAACCATGATTAACTACCTCGATCGTACGATATTAGGTATTGCTGCGCCGCAACTGAGTGCTGACCTCGGCATTGGTGCGGCAACGATGGGAGTGGTGTTTTCCGCATTTGCCTGGACATATGCGGCCATGCAAATCCCCGGCGGTATTTTTCTCGACCGCTTTGGTAGCAAAATTACCTACGCACTGGCGCTGTTTTTCTGGTCGGCATTTACCTTATTCCACGGTTTGACGATGGGGCTGAAAACTCTGCTGTTATGCCGCTTAGGGTTGGGGATTAGTGAGGCACCGTGCTTCCCGGTGAATAGCCGTGTGGTCGGTAAGTGGTTCCCACAACAAGAACGCGCCCGTGCCACTGCGGTGTATACCGTGGGGGAATACATCGGTCTTGCGGCATTTGCGCCGTTGTTGTTCTTTATTATGGAAACCTTCGGCTGGCGGACGATGTTTATCACTGTCGGTGTTGCGGGGATGCTGTTTGTGTTGGTGTGGTGGCGTTTTTATCACGAGCCGCACGAGTCGAAAACGGCCAACCATCTTGAGCTTGCCTATATCGGGCATGACGAGAAAGAGGCTGAACCTGAAGCGAAGATGAACTTCAGTTGGGCGAATGTCGCCAAACTGGTGAAATGCCGCCAGATCCTTGGCGCGGGTATTGGCCAATTTGCCGGAAATACGACGTTGGTCTTCTTCCTAACCTGGTTCCCAACCTATCTCGCAACCGAACGCCATATGCCCTGGTTGAAAGTGGGATTCTTTGCCATTTTGCCGTTCCTCGCCGCCGCCGTTGGCGTGATGTTTGGTGGCTGGGTGTCAGACCAGATTCTGAAACGTACCGGGTCGGTGAACATTGCGCGTAAATTGCCGATTATCGCAGGCCTGCTGATGGCAAGCCTGATTATCTCGGCTAACTGGATGCCGACTGATGCGCTGGTGATTACAGTTATGTCCGTTGCATTCTTTGGGCAGGGTATGGTGGGGCTAGGTTGGACGCTGATTTCCGATATGGCGCCGAAGAATCTAGCGGGGCTGACGGGCGGCTTATTTAATTTTTGCTCAAACCTGGCTTCTATTATCACGCCGCTAATCATCGGTTTCATTGTCGCTGCGACGGGCAATTTCTTTTATGCACTCGTGTACATCGGGGGAGCTGCGCTGTTGGGCGTATTGTCGTATGTGTTTATTCTTGGCGATATCAAACGTATTGAACTGGAAGATTAATGATGGAAATTAGTGGCAACACTCGTTTAATCGCTCATCTGGGTTATCCCACCACCACGTTCAAAGCACCGATGATCTACAACCCTTGGTTTGAAGAGCAGGGCATTGATATCAAGGTCGTGCCAATGGGGGTAAAAGCTGAAGACTACGCGCAACTGGTCCCTTCTTTATTGCGCATGACCAATATTGTTGGGGCGCTGGTGACCATGCCGCACAAAGTCTCGACCTGCGAATTGGTCCAAAGTCTAAGCCCCACGGCGCAAATTGCCGGAGCCTGTAATGCCATCCGCCGTGAAGCGGATGGTAGCTTGCGTGGTGATATGTTCGATGGTGATGGTTTCGTGCGCGGTGTGTTGCGCAAAGGAATTCAGGTGAAAGGAGCACGGGCGTTAGTAGTGGGCAGCGGTGGGGTCGGTTCCGCTATTGCCGCGTCATTGGCTGGGGCTGGCGTCGATACGCTAGCGCTGTTTGATAGTCGTGCTGCGAGTAGTGAAGAGCTTGCAAAACGTCTGCGACACCATTACCCGTCGCTCACGGTGCAGACCAGCGTGCGCAACCCGAAGGGGTTTTCCATTGTGGTTAACGCAACGCCGCTGGGTATGAATTCTGAAGACGAACTGCCGATGGAAGTGGGGGCGATAACACCAGGAAGTTTTGTCGGGGAAGTGGTGATGAAAAGCGAAATCACGCCATTTTTACGCGCAGCGATGGAAAGAGACTGCCAAATACAACCTGGTACAGATATGTTATTTGAGATGATTCCGGCTTATATGGAGTTTTTTGGCCTGCCAGATGTCACGCCATCCGCGTTGCGGCGTGTTGCAAAAATAGATTATTAACAATGGATTAGGTTCGCTCAATGGGGGGGTTAAGGGGTGTCGCTCACACCCCCTAAGCGAAGCGCTAAAAGGAGGAGGCTTTAGCTCCAGACCTATGGACGGCTAAAATAATCCTTGTCATATATCGCCTAAGCATGAGTTAATACGTCCATCGGTTTGACGTACAGACCTTTAAAGCAACTCAGTAAAGCAGTCCTTCAAGAGTCATCCCTGGATACCCTTTGTCGTGTGCTCCTCTACCGCTTCATAAAATCTGTAAAGCATACCAAATCGCCGTAAGGCACACTTAATTCAAAAGGTAATACACATGTCTAACAAAATGACTGGTCTGGTAAAATGGTTCAACGCTGATAAAGGTTTCGGCTTCATCACTCCAGATGACGGTTCTAAAGACCTGTTCGTTCACTTCTCTGCTATCCAGAACGAAGGTTACAAATCTCTTGATGAAGGCCAGAAAGTTTCCTTCACAATCGAGAACGGCGCTAAAGGCCCAGCAGCTGGTAACGTAACTAGCCTGTAAGGTTAGCGTTAACTAAGCTAGAAATTTAAAAACCCGCTTCGGCGGGTTTTTTCGTTTTTGTTATAGCCTGTGGTACTGGTAATAATACTTTCGCCAGTGCTGTGCTTAAAATCCCTTAATACCCGCCTTTAATAAGTTTTTTTGATGATACCGCGCTTGCTTTGCACTGTTCCATCGTTGAAATCTTCTGCCTCCAACCCTTTAACTTCTCTCTATTTATCTTGAATATGCTTGATGCTGGGCTATGCTCAAAGCAGTTATTCGACGGGAATGAGATTTCTCGTATGATTGAATAATAAAACAAAATTACATCTTTATTGGGTGATGCATATGATTAGGGTGCTTTTTTTCCTTTGGCATGGATATCTGTCTCTACCTCTTGCGAACAGCAAACGACCGCACAACCCGATAAACCGCTATGAATAAATCGACGACTGCACTCGCTGTCTTAATCTCGCTTGGGCTGTGGCAACCTATTGTTGTCAGTGCTGCGGGGTTTATTGACGATAGCGATGGCATGCTGGATATGAGTCAGTATTTGAGTGAAAACCGCTACGGTTTCTTACCGGTTCCAGTGGTGATAACCGAGCCTGCGATTGGTTATGGAGGCGGGCTGTTTGGCCTGTTCTTGCATGAAACCGCAGACAGTGAGGCTTCGAAAAATCGACCCGATGGTCGGGCCATTCCTCCAGCAATATCGGCATTTGGTGGTGGGGCGACGCAAAATGGGACCTGGTTTGTTGGTGGCGGGCACCGTCATACCTGGAACAATGACAGCATTCGTTACCTGGTCGGTCTCGGCTATGCCAATGTAAATATTGATCTTTATTCTAGTGATATTGCGGGTTTTGAGAGCGGAAAGGGCATTAGTACCCAAACAACAGGGTACGGAGGTATGCAAAAATTATCGTTCCGCGTGGCAGATACTCCGTTTTTCATTGGTGGCTCACAAGTCTATGCAAATATGAAAGTTACGGCCGATAACAAGCTTATCAACCGTACGTTCCAGCGTGTTCTTGGCGAAGAAAGCTCGACGTCCGGTGTTGGATTGCTGATGGAATATGACACCACGGATAACTTTTTCTATCCACATAGTGGTTTGTCTGCCACTGCTGAATACCAGTTTTTTTCCAGTTTTCTCGGCGGTGATTATCGGTATGACATGCTGGTTATCGACGGCAAATATTTTCAGCCACTCAGTGCTGATTTCACCCTGGCGCTGGCAGGCAATTATCAATCCCTTACGAACCACGACAGCCATTTGCCGCCAATGGTACGTCCCTATATTAGTTTGCGAGGCATCTCGCGTTATCGCTATCAAGGGGATTATGTTGGCACGGTGCAAACGCAACTTGCGTGGCAAATGACGCCGCGCTGGGTGTTGCAGGGCTTTGTCGGCGCGGGGAGTGCCGAAAATAATGCCGATGATATTTTTCAGACTGCGGAAGTGGCGTGGGGCGGCGGTTTCCGCTACCTGATAGCGCGCGAGTATGGGCTGCATACCGGTATTGATGTCGCGTTTAGCGACGATGAACAAGCGGTCTATTTCAACGTGGGGGCGGGGCTGTAAAAGGATTTTGCGCCTGACTGACAAAGCAAACTATAAAGAGAAAAGAGAACATGATGAAAACAATTTTAAGAGGTGTGCAACATTGCCAGGTTTACGCGTTGCCGTTGCTGCTTTTATCTGGTGCGGCGTTTGGCGCATCAACGGATACGACGAGCGAAAGCAGCACATTTCCTATCTGGGGAGATGAAGCACGCGCGCGAGGATATTCCATTCCACTACCGTTTGGTGTGAACCTCAGTTACATGAATATTCGCCAGAATGTGGATGTCGACAGCATTACGTTTTCCGGGTTGAAACTCAACCAGCATCCGATTCCCAGTGACATGTTTAATATTGATGTCGGTAATACTCGTGAGCGCAGTAATAGTGAAAACTTACGCCTCGATATGTGGGTATTTCCATTTTTGAATATCTACGGGTTGATGGGCTACACCAAGGGATCGTCGGTATCGAACGTGTCTGTTGATGCCGATCCTTCGCTTTATACTAATTTAACCGACCGCGCCATCGCCTCAGCGGTACACAGTTTGTACCAAAGCGGAAAATTACAAAATGTTGATTTTACTCTCGATTTTGAAGGTGTTACCTATGGAGCCGGTTTTACTCTGGCGGGTGGTTACCAGAACTGGTTTACGTTAGTGGATACCAACTACACGCGGACGAGTTTCGATATTCTGGATGGTAAAATTTCGGCGCTGACCGTATCGCCGCGCGTAGGTTATCGCTTTGATATGCCCCAGATTTCTGGGCCATCACATTTGAGTCTCTGGGTTGGGGCCATGTACCAGGATGTGCAGCAGGAGTTCAAAGGCAACCTGTCTGACTTGCATTTTCCAGCTTCACTTCAACCGCTGGTTGATGATGGGCGTTTTGATGTTCAGCAGCATCTCACCTCGCCGTGGAATACCCTTATCGGGGCACAGTATGAACTTACACAAAACTTTAACATTTTAACTGAAATAGGTTTTAATGAGCGTAATAGCTTCTTCCTGGCGGGCGAATACCGATTCTAATGAACAACAGTAGTGCGCTATTTTTGGGGTTATTAAGCTTCATGATGACACCGAGCCCCACGGAAGCCATGACGCGCGAAGAAGTTGACGGTTTTCTGGGTAAATTGGGTGCGGACAACCAGTATGACGCCAGCAAAGGAATTAACTGGAGCGTGCTGCCAGGACCGTTCTACACCCCGGAATTGAAACTCGGTTTGG
>DATERH010000332.1:0-7284 GCA_035271785.1 Buttiauxella sp. | reverse complement strand
GCAATTCCTTCAACTGGCCCAGAGTGACCCCGAGGATAAGTTTGAATATCGAAACACGTGAAATTACGCTAGAACCCGCAGACAATGCGCGTCTGCTAAGCCTGTGTGGCCCATTTGATGACAACATCAAGCAGCTTGAACGTCGGCTGGGTATCGAGATCAACCGCCGCGACTATCACTTCAAGCTCATTGGCCGCCCCATTCTGGTGAATGCCGCCGCAGATATTCTGCGCAATCTGTACGTTGATACCGCGCCAATGCGTGGTGAAATTCAGGATATTTCACCTGAACAGATTCACCTCGCCATTAAAGAGGTTCGTGTACTAGAACAGTCCGCCGAAAGCGTTCCTGAGTATGGCAAAGCGGTCAACATCAAAACCAAACGTGGCGTTATAAAGCCGCGCACGCCTAACCAGGCGCAATACATCGCCAATATTCTCGACCACGACATCACGTTTGGCGTCGGCCCTGCGGGAACGGGTAAAACCTATCTTGCTGTTGCTGCGGCAGTTGATGCGCTAGAACGTCAGGATATTCGCCGCATTTTACTGACCCGCCCTGCGGTAGAAGCCGGTGAAAAACTGGGCTTTCTGCCAGGGGATTTAAGCCAAAAGGTTGATCCTTACCTACGCCCATTGTATGACGCGCTGTTTGAGATGCTCGGCTTTGAGCGCGTTGAAAAACTAATGGAACGTAACGTGATTGAAGTCGCCCCGCTCGCTTACATGCGTGGCCGTACGCTCAATGATGCCTTCATCATTCTGGATGAAAGCCAGAACACTACTACCGAGCAGATGAAGATGTTCCTGACGCGTATTGGTTTCAACTCCAAAGCCGTAATTACAGGCGACGTCACCCAAATCGACTTGCCAAAGAATCTGAAATCTGGCCTGCGCCACGCGATTGACGTGCTGTCAGAAGTCGATGAAATCAGTTTTAACTTCCTTAATAGCGAAGATGTAGTACGCCACCCGGTTGTGGCACGCATTGTGAATGCCTATGAAGCGTGGGAAAACGCGGAACAGGTTCGTAAAGATGAACTCGCGGCTGAACGCAAGCGAGAAGCGATGGCTATCAATGCCGCCGCACAGGAGAGTAAATGAGTCAGGTCATTTTGGATTTACAGGTCGCGTGTGAAGACGCAAGCGGTCTCCCGACGGAAGTACAATTTCAGACTTGGCTCGATGCAGTCATCCCACAATTTCAGGAAGAGTCCGAAGTGACGATTCGCCTGGTGGACGATGCCGAAAGCCACGATTTGAACCTCACTTACCGTGGGAAAGATAAATCCACAAACGTGCTTTCATTCCCGTTTGAAGCCCCGCCAGGTATTGAACTTCCGTTACTGGGCGACCTGATTATTTGTCGTCAGGTTGTGGAACAGGAAGCAAAAGAGCAGCAAAAACCGCTGGATGCGCATTGGGCGCATATGGTTATCCACGGTAGTTTGCATCTGCTTGGCTATGACCATATTGAAGATGAAGAAGCCGAAGAGATGGAATCCCTGGAAACAGAGATAATGCTTGCTCTTGGGTATGCTGATCCGTACATTGCCGAGAAAGAATAGTCTCTGTAGGGATTTACACTGCGGAACAAATACCAGCAGGCAGCGCACCATCGAGCCGCCTGCATATTAAAACGAACAGAGGTAAAAAAACCAAACGCCATGAGCGACGACAACTCCCAAAACAGTGACACGCCTGCCAGTAAGAAGGGATTCTTTTCCCTGATTCTCAACCA
This sequence comes from Buttiauxella sp., assembly GCA_035271785.1. Lineage (GTDB taxonomy): Bacteria > Pseudomonadota > Gammaproteobacteria > Enterobacterales > Enterobacteriaceae > Buttiauxella. The sequence goes on along the minus strand of DATERH010000332.1, from coordinate 5,544 downwards.
GCTATTCCACGGTGAACCTAAAAACCGTGACGATCTGCTGACACTCATCCGTGATTCTGAGCAAAATGATCTGATCGATCAAGATACCCGCGACATGCTCGAAGGCGTTATGGATATCGCCGACCAACGCGTTCGCGACATCATGATCCCTCGCTCTCAAATGGTAACGCTCAAACACAACCAGACGCTGGACGAATGCCTCGATGTGATAATCGAATCCGCACACTCCCGCTTCCCGGTGATCAGTGAAGACAAAGATCATATCGAAGGGATTCTGATGGCCAAGGATCTGCTGCCGTTTATGCGCAGCGATACTGAGCCATTTAGCATGGAAAAAGTGTTACGTCAGGCCGTTGTTGTGCCGGAAAGTAAGCGTGTTGACCGCATGCTCAAAGAGTTTCGTCAGCAACGCTACCACATGGCGATTGTGATAGATGAGTTTGGCGGCGTCTCCGGGCTTGTCACCATCGAAGATATTCTCGAACTGATTGTTGGGGAAATTGAAGATGAATACGACGACGAGGAAGACGGCGATTTCCGCCAGCTAAGCCGCCATACCTGGACGGTTCGCGCTCTGGCCTCAATCGAAGATTTCAACGACACCTTCGCAACCCATTTCAATGATGACGAAGTGGATACCATTGGTGGATTAGTCATGCAGGCCTTTGGCCACTTACCTGCCCGTGGCGAAACCATTGAAATTGATGGTTATCAGTTTAAAGTCGCGATGGCTGATAGCCGCCGTGTTATTCAGGTTCATGTCAGAATTCCGGACGACTCGCCACAACCGAAACTGGAAGATTAATTCAAAGATGTTTATAGCCCTACTCCTTCAACGCCAGCGCGTACGTTTACTGCTGGCGCTGCTTTTTGGTGCCTGCGGAACGCTGGCTTTCTCTCCCTACGACTTCTGGCCTGCCGCCATTATCTCTCTGGCTGGGCTTCAGGGACTGACACTTAATCGACGCGCAATCCAGAGCGCCTGGATTGGTTTCTTCTGGGGACTGGGGCTATTTGGCTCGGGCATTAACTGGGTGTATGTCAGTATCGCGCAGTTTGGCGGTATGCCAGGCCCGGTGAATATCTTTTTAGTGGTATTACTCGCCGCTTATTTGTCTTTGTATACCGGTTTGTTTGCTGGCTTCCTCAGTAAGCTTTGCCCAAAAACAACTGGGTGGAGAGTGGCTATTGCCGCTCCAATGCTGTGGCAAATCACCGAGTTTTTACGCGGCTGGGTATTAACGGGCTTCCCGTGGCTACAGTTTGGTTATAGCCAGATTGATGGCCCACTAAAAGGTATTGCCCCGATCCTCGGCGTTGAAAGCGTCACCTTCTTACTGATGATTATCAGTGGATTGTTAGTGTATGCACTGCACGAGCGTAACTGGCGTCCTGCTGTTATTGCCGCCGCTTTGCTGCTTCTGCCATGGCCATTACGTTCTGTTCAGTGGTATCAGGCTGAGCCGGAGCGCACCGTTAATGTCGCGATGGTTCAGGGCGATATCCCGCAGTCCCTGAAATGGGATGAAAACCAGCTGCTGAATACGCTGAAGATTTATCTCGATAAAACTCAGCCGCAGATGGGCAAATCTCAGCTGATTATCTGGCCGGAATCCGCGATTCCCGACCTGGAAATTAACCAGCAGCAATTCCTGACCATGATGGACGATCTGCTTCGTTCTAAGCACAGTTCGCTGATTACCGGTATTGTTGATGCGCGTTTGAATAAACAGAATCGTTACGATACCTACAACACCATTATCACGCTGGGCGAAGGCAATCAGTACAGCTACAACAGCACCGATCGATACAACAAGAATCACCTGGTGCCGTTTGGTGAGTTTGTGCCTCTGGAGTCCATCCTGCGCCCACTGGCACCATTCTTTGATTTACCCATGTCGTCATTCAGCCGTGGGCCGTATTTGCAGCCACAGCTCTCATCCAACGGTATCAAGCTCACGCCAGCTATCTGCTATGAGATTATCCTTGGTGAACAAGTACGCGATAACTTCCGCCCGGACACTGACTTCCTGCTGACTATTTCCAACGACGCATGGTTTGGTAAATCGATTGGCCCGTGGCAGCATTTCCAGATGGCGCGAATGCGTTCGCTGGAACTGGGCCGCCCGTTGCTGCGCAGCACGAATAACGGCATCACCGCCGTGATTAATGCGAATGGTGACATCGACGCGATGATCCCGCAGTTTACTCGCGAAGTCCTCGAAACGAAGGTCACACCAACGCGCGGCATCACACCTTACGCCCGTTTTGGTCATTGGCCGCTGTGGTTTGTCACGCTGGTATTTGGTTTCGCTTCTGTTTTGCTGGCGCTGCGCAGTCGCCGCAAACCTTGATTTAACCTCCCATAAAAAGGTCAGCGATTGCTGGCCTTTTTTATTTCTGGCACAACCTTTGCAATCATTTACTCATTAGAAACAAATAAAATGCTGAACCTAAACCCTATAGGTAGCACGAAGCATTGAGCTGCACCAAAAAATGACATCTTGAGCACCAAAGCGGTGCAACGAGGTTTTTTTGCCTTTAAACGGTGCGGCATGGTTCGCAAAAATAAACATTTGGTTAGCAAAATCTTTACATTCAGCTAGGTTAAATGTTAACAAAAGGATAAGTTTCACCCCGTTTTAGTAACACACAACAACAAAAATATACCTGTTAGCATTCGAGTTGCAGGTAGGCGGCCAAAGAGTGACAAATCGACCTGTCCGATTTGAACAGCGATTCCGCTGGCCCGAAGGGTGAGCCTCAAAGAGGCTCATAATCTCAAGGAGCTTACTTTAGTAAATGACTGGGATGAACGAGAGCCGCCAACCTCCCTGCGTCTCGAAGGATGACAGGTAAAACACACATCAGGTATCAATGCCCTGTGGCATTAAGAAAAGGAGTTGGTAATGCAATTACGTAAACTAGCCTCGGCTTTGTTGGTTATGGGTTTAGGCGCGGGTATCGCTCACGCCGAAGATGCTAAACCGGCAGCTCAGCAAAGTACTCTTGATAAGATAGCCGCTAATGGCGTTATTGTTGTCGGTCACCGCGAGTCATCCGTTCCCTTCTCTTACTACGATAACCAACAAAAAGTCGTGGGCTATTCACAGGATTATTCCAACGCTATCGTTGAAGCTGTGAAAAAGAAACTCAATAAACCTGACCTGCAAGTTAAGTTGATCCCTATTACGTCTCAGAACCGTATTCCATTGCTGCAAAATGGCACTTTCGATTTTGAGTGTGGGTCAACAACCAACAACCTGGAACGTCAGAAACAAGCATCGTTCTCCAGCACTATCTTCGTGGTAGGTACGCGTTTGCTGGTTAAGAAAGGCGGCGAGATTAAAGACTTTGCCGACCTGAAAGGTAAAGCGGTCGTTGTGACATCAGGCACCACTTCTGAAGTTCTGCTTAATAAGCTGAATGAAGAGAAGAAAATGGATATGCGCATTATCAGCGCCAAAGACCACGGTGACTCGTTCCGCACCCTGGAAAGCGGGCGTGCCGTTGCCTTTATGATGGATGACGCCCTGCTGGCCGGTGAACGTGCTAAAGCGAAGAAGCAGGATAACTGGGAAATCGTTGGCACTCCGCAATCCCGCGAAGCGTACGGCTGTATGCTGCGTAAAGACGACGCTGAATTTAAAAAGTTGATGGATGACACCATCGCTCAGGCGCAAACGTCGGGTACTGCCGCCAAGTGGTTCGACAAGTGGTTCATGAACCCAATTCCACCGAAAAACATCAATATGAACTTCGTTCTGTCTGACGACATGAAAGCGCTGTTCAAAACGCCAAACGATAAAGCACTTAACTAACTAGAACCAGGGGCCGGGATGACCCAGCCCTCTCGATTGACGAACTGAAGCTCGGACAGACTATGCGTTGGATGGCCGTTCCCCATCCGGCGTGAAAGTACCCAATAAATTCCAGGCAACGACCTGAAATCTGGGTACAAGCTTCTCATCAATCTTCGAGGGTAGCGTGACTGCTACCCTCTATTTTTTCATGGAGTACGTTATGTCTATAGACTGGAACTGGGGAATATTTTTACAGCCTGCCCCGTTCGGCAACACAACTTATTTGGGCTGGATTTGGAATGGCTTCCAGGTCACCGTCGCCCTTTCCATCTGCGCATGGATAATCGCCTTTTTTGTCGGCTCACTGTTCGGCATTTTGCGTACCGTTCCTAATAAATGGCTTTCGGGCATTGGCACGCTCTATGTCGAGTTATTCCGTAATGTACCGCTTATCGTGCAGTTTTTTACCTGGTACTTAGTGGTACCGGAATTGCTGCCCCCCGATCTCGGCATGTGGTTTAAATCCGAACTTGACCCGAATATACAGTTCTTCCTGTCGTCGATGATTTGTCTCGGCCTGTTTACCGCCGCTCGCGTCTGTGAGCAAGTTCGTGCGGCTATTCAATCGTTACCTCGCGGGCAGCAAAATGCCGCGCTAGCGATGGGACTCACGTTGCCGCAAGCATATCGTTATGTGCTTTTGCCAAACGCCTATCGCGTGATTGTGCCGCCAATGACGTCTGAGATGATGAACCTGGTGAAAAACTCGGCCATCGCGTCAACCATTGGCCTGGTCGATATGGCCGCGCAAGCGGGTAAACTGCTGGACTATTCTGCTCACGCCTACGAATCATTCACCGCCATCACACTTGCTTATGTACTGATTAACGCCGTGATTATGCTAGTGATGTATGTGGTTGAACGTAAAATTCGCCTGCCTGGCAACATGGGAGGCAAATAATGTACGATTTTGACTGGACTTCGATTCTGCCCGCCATGCCTTACCTGATCCAGGGGTTGATTATCACCCTGAAAATCACGGTTACTGCGGTTATATTCGGTATTGTGTGGGGAACCTTGCTCGCCGTCATGCGCCTGTCGCCAATCAAGCCCATTGCCTGGTTTGCGAGCGCCTACGTCAACGTTTTCCGTTCAATTCCGCTGGTCATGGTGCTGCTGTGGTTCTATCTGGTGGTACCAGGTTTCTTACAAAAAGTGTTAGGGCTTTCACCGCAGACGGACATCCGCCTGATTTCGGCGATTGTCGCGTTCTCAATGTTTGAAGCTGCCTACTATTCCGAGATCATTCGTGCCGGTATTCAAAGCATTTCACGTGGGCAGTCCTATGCGGCACTTGCACTCGGCATGACGCACTGGCAGTCAATGAAACTGATTATCCTGCCACAAGCATTCCGTGCGATGGTGCCACTGCTGTTAACCCAAGGCATCGTATTATTCCAGGATACTTCGCTGGTATATGTTTTGAGCCTGGCTGACTTCTTCCGTACCGCGACAACCATTGGTGAACGTGACGGAACCCAGGTGGAGATGATTCTCTTTGCCGGTCTGGTATATTTCGTAATCAGTCTTAGTGCCTCGCTGTTGGTCACATACTTGAAGAAAAGGACAGTGTCATGATTTCCCTGAAAAATGTTTCTAAATGGTATGGTCACTTTCAGGTGCTAACCGACTGCTCAACAGAAGTGAATAAAGGTGAAGTGGTGGTGGTTTGTGGGCCATC
>DATERH010000331.1:0-13398 GCA_035271785.1 Buttiauxella sp. | reverse complement strand
CGAAAACAGTATTGTTGGCGCCACGGCGTTTGTGAAAGCGAGAGCTGAGTTTGGTGCCAATCAAATGATCCTCGGCAGCCCGGCTAAATTCGTGCGTGAGTTACGTGCGGATGAACTGGAGTGGAAAAAGCAGGGGACGCGCGAATATCAGGAACTGGTTATTCGTTGCCAGCAAACGCTGCATCAGGTTGAACCGTTGCGTGAAGTTGAAGCCAATCGCCATGAAAAAATCATGGGTAGCTCCCACCAACCAAAATCCTCGAAGTGAAACCTCACCAGGGAAACGTGCCTCCTGATGCGTTTCCCTCACTAATCAATCATTGCCAGCGTTTACGGTATTCCCCAGGGGATACGCCAAAACGTAACTTAAACGCGGTCGAAAAATGGCTGTGATCGGTGAAACCCCAGTTATAGCCAATTCCTGCCAGTTTCTCGGTGACGCTCGCGGTGCGCAGGGCTTGTGCGCAAAAATCCAGACGGCGGTTTTTAATGTATTGCGCCACCACCAGGCCTTTATCGGCGAACATGCGGTACAGACTGCGTACTGACATACCCGCTTCACTGGCAATCCATTCCGGGCGCAGATCTTCCGACTGAATATTGCTATCAATAAGACCCATTACGCGCTCAAGTTGCTTATCACGGCGGGAGTGTTGGGCATCACGCACCTGCAACACCGGGCGTAGCAGGCAGATAATGGCTTCCATCGCAGCTTCGCTTTCGCAGACATTCAGGGTGGGGTTTTTCATGCTTTCGTGTAGCAGGCGCTGACTCATTTTCACCACCGGCATCTCGGTACCCAGCCGTTGCGCACAAGGGAGTTCACCGGAACGCCGGTTTTGCTCAATTAAATGGCGCGGAACCAGCAGGGAAATTTGTTTCGTGGGTTGGGTATAAGTAATGCTACACGGGCGGGAGGCGTCGATAAGGGTGATATCACCGCCGTGCAAGACGGCTTGATTACTGCCTTGTTCCAGTACTGACTCACCATCAAGTTGAAACACGGTATAAAACCAGGCGTCGTTGCTGCGGGCGACTTCATGCTGGGAGCGGAACAGGCGTGAATGAGACGTCTCTACCACGCTCAGTTTCATGGCATTGGCGTGATACTCCTGCAGCGTGCCGTGAAACCCTCCGTCTAAAAGTTGCCCGGAGAAAGGGCCGCAGGCGCGGTTGATACTATCGAGCCAATTATCAAAACGCTCGTGATTTGCCGATTCATCCATTGTTCACCTCACCAATTGCACCGAAGGTGCCATGTGTTAATTCATTGTTACAGCTTGCGCGATACGGGGGAAGTTCTTCGCGTCTGGTATATGAATTCACTATAGATAAATTGGGCAATAAAGCGGCGAGCTTTGTCGCCAATTGTGTGGGCTGTCACAGGGAACAAAGCAATTGTCAGGCACAGAAAAACCTTTTGCGTCGCCACGACCTAGACTTCAAACAAGGCCTCTGGCCATTACGATAATAAGGAGAAACTATGTCTGCTAATACTGTTGCTGTGCTCGAGTCGGTTCAATCTTTTTTGGCACGTAATCATGGGCTGTATATCGACGGAAACTGGCAGTCTTCTGGTTCGTCAGCTCGCCTGAGTATCTATAACCCAGCGGACGGGCAACAAATCGCGACCAGCGCTGATGCCAATGAAGCCGATGTCGATAAAGCAGTTACGTCGGCCTGGCGTGCGTTCACCAGTGGCGTGTGGGCCAATATGCTACCTGCCGCCCGTGAGCGTATCTTGCTCAAGTTCGCTGACCTGGTTGAACAAAATGCGGAAGAGCTGGCGCAGCTTGAAACGCTGGAGCAGGGCAAATCAATCAACATTTCCCGCGCCTTTGAAGTGGGCTGTGCGCTTAACTGGATGCGCTACACCGCAGGGCTGACCACCAAAATAAGTGGCCGCACCTTAGATGTGTCGATTCCGATGCCTGAAGGTGCGCGTTATCAGGCCTGGACCAGAAAAGAACCGGTTGGCGTGGTCGCGGGTATCGTGCCATGGAATTTCCCATTACTCATTGGGATGTGGAAAGTGATGCCGGCGCTGGCTGCCGGTTGTTCGATTGTGGTGAAACCGTCGGAAACCACACCGCTGACCCTGCTGCGTGTCGCGGAATTAGCCAGCGAAGCCGGTGTACCCGATGGCGTGTTTAACGTTGTCACTGGGAGCGGTGCAGTCTGCGGGCGAGCACTTTCACAACATCCCCTGGTAGCAAAAGTGAGTTTCACCGGATCAACTGCCACGGGCAAAGGCATTGCACGCGCGGCGGCGGAAAGATTAACCCACGTGACTTTGGAACTGGGCGGTAAAAACCCGGCCATCGTGCTCAAAGACGCCGATCCGGCGATGGTTATTCAAGGGCTGATGGCTGGGAGCTTCCTGAATCAGGGGCAAGTTTGTGCGGCCAGTTCACGCATCTACATTGAATCCCCTTTATTTGACACCCTGGTGAGTGGGTTTGAACAAGCGGTGAAATCGCTGTCCGTCGGGGCAGGCATGGATATGACCACGCACATAAATCCGCTGGTTTCTAAAGCACATCAGCAAAAAGTCGCCAGTTATCTGGACGATGCGAAGCAAAATCATGCGGAGATTATCAGCGGGAATGCGGCACCTAAAGGCGAGGGTTACTACGTTACGCCAACACTTGTGGTGAACCCCGCGGCGGAATTGCGCCTGAATCATGAAGAAGTGTTTGGCCCGGTGGTGAATCTGGTTCGGGTTAACAATGCGGAAGAAGCACTGCATCTGGCCAATGATACCGAATATGGTTTAACGGCCAGCCTGTGGACCAACAATTTGCAAGCAGCAATGAGTTATTCATCGCGTATTCAGGCGGGTACGGTTTGGGTAAACAGCCATACGCTTATTGATGCCAATATGCCCTTTGGTGGCATGAAACAGTCTGGTTCTGGCAGAGATTTTGGTCCAGATTGGTTGGATGCTTACACGGAATTAAAATCAATTTGTGTACGCTATTAATCTTATACCCGTCATACTTCAAGTTGCAGGTGCGTTGACTGCACCCCGTGCGCCCCAGTCAAATAGTTATCTATGCTCCTGGGGACTTACGGCTTAGTCGCCTTCCTGCAACTCGAATTATTTTGGCTATATAATCCTAATAATCAAACAACCCCGGAATATTCCGAGGTTTTTCTTTAATAGTGATGGTGGCGATGATGGTGCCATCCATGATGATGGCCGCCATCTCTGTAAATACAACCAGACAAGCTCATAACAATAACTATGCTACTGATAATCAATGCAAATTTTTTCATGAATCACGACCGATTTTCACTATGAAGATTAAGAGTGATTATCGGTTGATATCATTTCTGAACAACCAGAATAAACTCAATTTTCCGGTCTTCACATTTTCCTCAATATTGCTCACTTCTTATTCTTAATAGCCATTTAATATTAACAATGCCCGGATGGTGATATCGCTTGTAACCGGGCAATGTTATTTCGGCTGTGTGAATACTCATTGAGTGACAGTATTGCCCCAACGGCTTTTAAGGTAACTGACGGCTTCCTGCGTCTGCGGTTGGTTGAGGTAGTCTTCTCTGAACAAAATTGTGCCGTTAATTTGTGGCAATGACTCGTTCAAATCGATCTGTTTTTTCAGCTCCGGCACACCGCCGTTTTTCACCCAGTCGGGTTCAATTGTTGAACGCTCACCGACCTTGTACAGCGCAACACCAATATAGAGGCGTGTGTTGGTCGGTTTCACCACATCTGACCACCATTTTGCCAGCACGTCGTAGCGAGCGGCATCACGGGCGAACGGCCAGTACAACTGCGGGGCGATATAATCCAACAGACCTTGTTGCACCCACAGACGGGTGTCAGCAAAAGATTCATCGTATGCCGCAGCGCCTCGCGTATCGGAACCATTTGGATCAAACGAGCGATTGCGCCACACACCGGCAGGGCTGACACCGAATTCAACACCAGGTTTCAACTGCTTGATAGTACGTGAAACCTGTTCAATTAATTGCTGAGTATTGTGGCGTCGCCAGTCAGCTTTTGAGTTAAATCCCTGACCATATTGTTTAAAGGTCTGGTTGTCGTTAAGCGCAGAACCGGGCGTTTCAGTGTAGAAGTAATCATCAAACTGTACCCCATCAATATCATATCCTTTGACGACTTCAGCCACGATGTTGGTTATCCAGTCACGCGCCTGCGGAATACCCGGGTCGAGTACGAAGCGATCACCCGCAGTACGGACCCAATCCCGGTGCAAGACATACACACTCGCCGGCTCCTGGGACAATGTACGGTTCAGCTTGGCAACGGTGGTCGATGTCGTGTTGGTGGAAACACGGTAGGGGTTAAACCAGGCGTGGACTTTAATGCCACGTTTATGCGCTTCGTCGAGCATAAATTGCAGCGGGTCATAGCCCGGGTTCTCACCAATATTTCCCGTAAATACATCTGACCACGGCAAAATTTTTGATGACCAAAGTGCGGTGCTATCAGGTTTAACCTGGAAGAAAACTGTGTTAATCCCAAGGCCTTTCAGTTTATCCAGCTTGTCGGTCAGCGCTTTTTGTTGCAGCCGTATGCGAAGGTCAGCGTTACTGATATCTGCCGATGACACCGGTGGCCAATCCAGACGCGAAACAGTTGCAAGCCAGATACCCCGCATCGGTTCACGACTTTGCGCAGATTTTCCCTGAGCAGGTTTAGTCACGGACGGCAACGGAGTCACCAGCGATTTCGGTGGTTTGGATGAGCAACTGGTGAGTAACAAAACAGTGGCAACAAGGGTGCCTAACGTTTTCGCTTGAGTGACAAGGGGAATGCTACGAGGACTGCTGATGATAGACTCCAGTTGTTCGGATAGTCGCGCCAGAAGAAGCATTCTCTTATTATTCGACGTTAAGTCAATCAAACCCGCTAACCAGTGAGGTTAAATTTGTGCGTTCTGGTGAGTGGCTAAACACCACTCACCCGCTAATCATTGTCTCAGTATTCTTTAAATGCCAGTTCCAGGCGGGCGAGCAAAGGTTTGAACAGGTAACTTAAGAATGTCCGCTCCCCGGTTTTTATCGTCACACTTGCCGGCATACCAGCTTTAATCTTGTAATCTCCCAGCAAATGCACGCCCTCGCTGGAAACTTGCACTTCGGCAAGGTAATAGGGCTGTTGGGTGATTTCATCGATTAGGCGGTCGGCCGAAATGGTTAAGACACGGGCAGGAACCGACGGTAATAAAGCATGATTAAGGGCAGGGAATAGCACATCAACGGTCAGCCCTGGGACCAGTTTATCAATCGCGTGGACCGGTATTTTGGCATCAATTTGCAAAGGTTGTCTGGCGGCAACAATATCTACTAAATGTTCGCCTGGCTGAATAACGCCCCCGACGGTACTGACTTTGACATCCAGCACGATACCGTCAATGGGCGAGCGGATTTCTGTGTTATCCAGTTCGTGTTGAGTTGACGCTAATTCATCTTCCAGCATAGCGAGTTCTTTTTGCTTTTCAGTTAACTCGGATTCCACTTCCCGCTGGTATTGGTGACGCACCTGATACGCTTTAATTTTCAGTTCATTTTGTTGGGATTTTAGCTTAGCGATATTCAGAATATCTTCTGAGACGCTGCTGGATATTTCTGCCGCTTCCCGTTCAAGTACCAGTAATTGTGCTTTGGGGTAGTAGTTTTTTTCACTGAGTGCTCTTATGGCGCCTAGTTCTCTATTGATCAGGCTGGATTGGTGATCGCGATAGCCCTTTATTTTATTGAGGTTCTCAGTCTGCCCGACAAGGCCATCGAGGGTTTCCTCAATCATTGACAATTCATCCTGAATGTTTTTTCTGCGAGTCTCAAATAATTTAGCTTGCAGATTTCTGACACCTATCAGGCGTTTATTGTCGGCGAACTTCTCAGTGAGTGTATTATCGAAAACAATGGTTTCCAGGCCGTCCCTTTCTGCCAGCAAACGATCTTCAATACTTTTTGCGGATATATATTGGGCGTTTAACGCGCTGTAACGCATGTCGAGCTGCATTTTGTCCAGACGTACTAATACCTGATTCTTTTTGACGGTATCCCCCTCTTTTATAAAAATATCGGTTACCCGCCCACCGCTTAGGTGTTGAATAGTTTTACGGTTACTCGAAACCGTCACCGTGCCGTCAGCAACAACACCAGCATCCAAAGGTGCCTGTACCGCCCATAATAAGAAACCACCGACGCCAAGTACAATGACGATTATTCCTCGCACAATGGGTGGCCAGATGCGCGTATCCACACGGGCTGCACCTACAGTTTCGGCGTTTTTTTCATTCTTTTTCATCATCAGGCCTCTCGTTGTTGTTCATTACTTGATGAAGATGCGGTTGCCACTGGTTTTAATATGTTGGCCTGTCGCAGATTGGCAAAAACCTGCTCGCGGGTGCCAAACTCTTGTATGGCTCCTTCATTGAGTAATAAGACTTTATTGACCACACCGAGCAGCGTCGGACGATGGGAAATAATGACCGTGGTTTGACCTTGGGTTCGCAGGGTATTTATTGCTTTAACCAGGGCGAATTCACCCGCGTCATCCAGGTTGGCATTCGGCTCATCCAGTACGATGAACGCCGGGTTGTTATAGACTGCACGCGCCAGTCCAATACGTTGGCGTTGCCCGCCAGACAACTGGTGTCCGCCCGCACCCAGCAGCGTGTCGTAGCCCTGAGGCAGGCGTAAAATCATCTCGTGTACACCCGCCAGCAGTGCGGCAGCCACAATAAGATCGCTGTCATTTTTTGTAAAACGAGCGATATTTTGTGCGATGCTGCCGTCAAACAATTCAACATCTTGTGGGAGATAACCGATAGAAGGGCCGAGTAGCTCTTTCTCCCACTGGCAAATATCAGCTCCATCTAACCGAACTTTGCCGGATAACGGCTGCCAGACGCCGACCAACAGCTTTGCAAGGGAGGTTTTTCCTGATGCGGAAGGGCCAATAATGCCCAGGACTTCCCCTTGTTCGAGCTGGAAGGAGATATTACGCAACAGCGGGATTTTCTGGCCCGGTGCCGCAGCAAAAACACTTTCGACACTGATATTGCCTTTCGGACGCGGCAGAGTCAGGACATCTTTAGGTGCTGGGTATTCCTTCAGCAGTGACGATAACTGGTGCCATGAACTACGAAACTGTACAAACTGCTTCCAGCTACCGATGATTTGTTCAACCGGATTCAGCACTCGACCCAATATGATGGAGGCGGCAATCATCAGACCCGGGGTAATTTGGCCGCCAATCACCAGTAAGGCACCGGCTCCCAGTGCGATGGATTGGAGGAGCACTCGTACAAAGCGACTCAAACAGCTTAACCCTGCGTTTTTATCGGCTATCTGCGTTTGTAAAACCAGCACTTTGCTATGCTGCTCCTGCCAGTTGAGTTTCAGGGTGGAAAGCATTCCCATCGCTTCAATGGCATCAGAGTTTTGCAATTGTTTATTGAGCTTGCTGGCGTTATTGATAGACAGCGCATGGGCTTGCTGGATCGGGCGTTTGGTCGAGAATTCAGAAACCAAAGTCAGGGCAAATAATATGAGGATCCCCCCCAGAGCAAGGTAGCCCAGCAGTGGATGGACAATAAAGGCAATGAATAAATATACCGGCGTCCATGGAATATCGAGCAGGGCAAATAAACTGTTACCAGAAAGAAACTGTCGAATTTGGTCCAACTCTGCCAGTGACTGGGCAGGGTTATTTTCACCGGTTGCCACTTTTCTTTTAAACGCGGCATTAAAGACTAACTGGCTTAATTTTACATCCAGTCGATTACCCAGCCTTACCATGACACTGGCACGGGCAGACTCAATCATCGCAATAATGATATACAAACCGACTATTAGTAGCGTTAACATCAGTAAGGTTGTGGTGTTTTTACTGACCAGAACACGGTCATAGACCTGCAACATATATATTGCCGGCGCCAGCATAAGCATATTAATCACACAACTAAAAAATAGCAGAATTATAAACGTGGGCTTTGTTCCCTTTAATGCATTCTTCAGTTCTGTTGGCGTATGCTGGCGCGACATAGTCTTTTCCTTACGCTATTAGATTGAAATCATTAATATTGACGGTCGAAGAGTTAATACCGACCAACGTAATGTTATCCGCGCCGATAGTCACAACGGTGTTGCCGTTGTTTCCAGTTATTCCGACGCTACTGGCAAAATTCCCCGAACTGATACCTAACAAAGTCAGGTCGATGAAATCCTGCCCGCCAGCGGCATTACTATCGAAATCGGTAATACGGTCTAGCCCAAAGCTTGCGCTGAAGGCGAAGGTGTCAGTACCGGTGCCACCTTCCATAGTGTCATTGCCTGCCTGCCCATTGAGTATGTCGGTGCCGATACCACCAGAAAGGACATCAGCACCCACGCCGCCAGCCATGATGTCGTTACCGGTTCCGCCCTGAAGGTTATCTACACCGTCACCCCCGTCCAGGGTGTCATTTCCTAGCCCACCTAGCAGTTGGTCGTTTCCGCCCATCCCAAACAAAGTGTCGTTACCATTACCACCAGTGATGATGTTGGCAATGGCATTCCCTGTGCCGGTGAAATTGGCTGAACCGGTGTACACCAGTTGTTCAACGTTATCGGTCAAAATGTAATTGGCGAGGGTGGTTCGGACGATATCCGTCCCCGCATTCAGCCCTTCTATGACAATGTCGCCTGCATTATCAACGGTGTAGGTGTCACTTCCGACACCGCCAGCCAGGCTATCTGCACCCACGCCACCATTGAGGCTATCGTCACCCGCATCCCCTTGCAGGACATCTTGTCCCGCATCACCCGAGAGGTTGTCATTACCGTCCCCCCCGACTAACAGGTCATCTCCCGCGCCTCCGGCCAGGGTGTCGTTGCCATTTTCACCCCGAATGATGTCACTCCACGCAGTACCCGTCAGGAAGTTGTTGTTATTATTGCCAACAATCAGATCCCCTATAGGCTGGGTTGCTGCTGATGTCAGAATAACCGGAGGATTTCCTTCATCATCAACGACGGTGACCACCACCAGTAAAGTCCTACCCAACAACGCTTGAGGTGGCGTGTAGGTGGCGGTAGTCGCACCGACAATATTCGTAAACCCGTTCCCGTTGCTCATTCTCCACTGGTAGCTAAAATTACCGCCGCTCAAACCGTCAGCATCGGCAATACCGGATACAACGGCGGTAAGCGTCACGCTTTCGGTAGGCGTCAGGTCATTTATCACCGGTACACCGGTTGTTGCCTGGTCCCGTGGCACTACCGCCTGGGTTTGAACTGAAGTTAAGGTTTCAGCATCACCCATTTGGTCATTGAAACTGGCTTGAACACGCAGCGCCGCACCCTGGATTGTTCCTGGTACACGGAACTCCGGCCCGGTTGCCTGATCCTGCCATTGGCCGCCGACAAATGCCTGCCATGTCAGAGTGATGGCCGTGTTAGCAGCGATACCGTTGGCATCTTGTAAATTAGCAAGGTTGACTTGTAAAAGATCCCCCACCTGAGGGGTAGTATCACTGATGGTGAGATTGCCCGTAGCCTGTTGCGAATCGACCAACAATTGCTGACCGTTGCCAAACTCGAGTTTTTCGATGTTCAGCAGGCGGTCAATACCATCGTCAAGATTCAATGCCGCATCGGGGGTTGCATGGTCAACCCGGAGGCTACCATCCGCCATACGAGTAAAGGCATAGTTAGTGCTGATATCACGGTACACCGCGATATCGGTTTCTAATCCATTCGTCTCCTGCAAAATTTCACGCACAATGGAGAGTTGGTTAGGTTTTAAGGTACCCGCCAGCATGTAAGATTTCAGTTCGTTCATGCTATCAACACTGGTGATTCCCGCCAGCCCAGTGACCGCTATACGCACATTCAGCCATGAGTCACCATCAATGATGTCATTGCCCGCTTTACCTGTGATGCGGTCGCTGCCACCACCACCGAGTAAAATATCGCTGCCATCATCCGGATTGAGCAACACAGCATTTGGGTCGGCTACGTGTTCCCCCCCAATAATGCCCTGTAGCCCGGTAATCCTGTCTACACCTTCCTGGGTCAGATTATTGGAAATCGGAGTGCCCTGAACCGGCGCCGTCCCAAGAGGTCGCTCTGTGCCCACTAACACATCGTCGTGCTTCCATCCCGATAGCCCTTCAACCAGATCAAAGCGATCGCGCAGGATAAACTCCTGTTGGTTGACGAAAATCGGAATACCCAGGTCTGAGTTAGCACCATGAGTGTCGCCTTTATGGATGGCCCAGTCGAAGCCTGCCATACCATTATTGCGCTGAATACCGGCCCCCTGAACCATGATGTCGTCGCCTGCTTCGCCATCATAGTCAGTATCGTTACCCTGACCGTTCAGAACGTCATGACCAATAATCTTACTGTTGAAGAACAACTCAGAGTTTTCACCGGTCAGCGAGTCAAACCCGTCACCGCCTTCCAGCCAGTCGTCACCTTCATTGCCCAACAGGGCATCAGAACCGGAGCCACCCAGTACAAAGTCATTGTCGCGGCCAGCAAAGGCCTCTTGTGCATCTTCACCTATTATAATGAAGTCACTGCCGCCGCCACCGAAGATCAAATCATTACCGTTACCTGAGGAGATGACATCATGACCCTCATCACCATGCAGGAAGTCAGCATCGCCAACTGGCGTGCCGGTGTCGGTAATAATGTCGTTGCCGTCACCGCCGTGCACTACATCAGCTTCATCACCACCATCAAGGCGGTCATTGCCACCGTCACCCCACAGGCTGTCAATGCCTTTACCCCCGAGTAGCGTATCGTTACCGGCAGACCCCCCGAGTACCACATGGCCATCACCGGTGTATTTCAGATAGGCGCCGTCAGAATTACCATCGCCGTCTACATCACCTGTGGCCGCTCTTCGGACGAACAAAGGAGACAGCAATTGCTTGAGCGCGTTTTCCCATGTCGGATCTACTCCTATTTGCAGCGACTGGTCTACTTCGAAAATATGATCTGGGGTCTGGAAAAGATTAGCGGGCAGGTGGGATGAACCGTTATCACCCAGGTCGCTGTTGCGCATCACCAGTGCTGAGAATGAGTTAGCTTCCAGTTCATTGAGTATGTTCAACCCCTGAACACGGCTCAGATAGTAGAAACGGTCGCCGTCTTGCAGCATTTCCATTTGTGTTTCAAAGACAAAGTTGAAGGTTGAACCGAGCATCCCCCCAAACTCATTTTTGCGTTCAGCAAGGCCACCAATCCAGAAATCGACCATATTTAGGCCGGATTCTTTAGTTGCCCATTCACCGGTACTGTTGAAGAAATCCATCGCATCGGCAGGAGGTGGAGAGTTGGCGTCACCAAACAGCAAGAAGTTCACCGCATCACGTCTACCTTCAATGGTGGTGGCATCCAAAATCGACTGATGCTGACCGTAGGCGGCCATAAAGTTGATGATCGAAGCTGGGTTTTTCAGGTAAGTCGTGAAATCAGCCCAGCTGGTATAAGGGCGTAGCTCGCTATTGCCGCTTAACTCGAAGAACTGCTCACGAGCCTGATTGAGTGTCGGCATCCCCGTTTCACGGGCACGGGCAATATTAAGCGCACCTAAATCAAGCGGGAGACCGATAAGGTTATTACGCAGGGCATCGGTAATGAATTCATCAATTTCGTTGCCCACTTGCCGCGTCATGCCGCGAACAATCGCACCAATAGCCTGGTCATCAGTAACCGTGACACCGTTTATTTCATTAAAGGCGACCGGGTTAAGGAACGCTTCAATCAGGCCAACATCGGCATTTTCCATATCGCTATCGATACGTGCGACGGTTTCTGTCAGCATCGAATGGCCAAAACGGTAAACCACATGAGCAAACTCAGCAAAGATAGCTGGGTTAATGTCCGCAGTGTTGGAGAAGACAAACGGATCGGCCGCCGGTTGCACGGTACGAGCGAACTCTTCGAACACAAGGTGCTGGTATTCCATTTCGGTAGTGAAACGACCGGCCTGGAATAAGTACTCACCGTTCCAGACCAGAGTGCTGGTATCGGCTGGTAGTTCAGTTATCTGGTGTGACGGCATTAACCATTGGTTGATAAGGCTAATATCTTCGGTTGCCAGCAGGGTGGTTTTATACTGCTCTACCAGGCGGTTATGTTCACTGTGAAATACTGCATGTACCGCGGATAAACCGATATTTTCATTACCGCGCCCGTCACCGGTGATGAAGTGCCGGTCGAGCATTTCATTATCGTAGGTTCCCGCAGCCTGAACGCCACCGATAGCATCGTCGGCATCGGCCACCAGGCCTGCTTTTGGCGCAGATGTATGGCCAATGTCATCCAGGAACGCGTGGCCGGTGCGCAGGGTATTAGCGGGTAAAAGATCACCGTTGCCTTCAACCAGACCAGTCGTGGTGACAATTTGCACTTTACCGTTTTCACTTAAAATCAAATTACCGTAACGGTCGGTCGCCAGTAGCGGAACATTAAATACATCCTGATCGGTGAGTTTAATTCCAAGTAAGGTTTCAGCCTGAATTTTTACATCAGCCCAGGTCGCCAGACCACCGTTAGCCCCACCTAATAAATTACCAGTAGGTTCTGGTTTACCATCAATAATGACATATTCGCGGAGGAATATTTGGTGGGAAGGATGTGAGGTGTAGGTTTGGTTTTGATCAATCCATGGGGTGGTAAGGTTTATAGTGTCATGGTTGGCGTCAACTTTTGAACGGGTTAACACCATGAAATTTGTCGGCGACCCCTCAACATATAAGGGGTCATCAGGTTCCAATGGAATAAATACAATTCCGTTGCCCGCTTTAGGTATTAAATCCAGACCATGGTCAAAGAACTGGCCAAAGAAGGTCATCCAGCCATTAAACGCAGGCGACAGACCCACATCCGGAGACAGGTTCGGGATGGATAAACTGCCATTTTCCGAAGTCGTGCCTCCCCCAGGAACGTCAACTAAACCTTCGTGCGCCTCGACTGCTGCCGGGTTTGATGCTGTTTGATCTGATATTAAGTTACTGATAACACGCGGATCAGCATCCGTGACCATCACATTCGGGCCAAGTTGGGCATAACTAGGATCTTGCCAGTTGATAGCGGTTAATCTTGGCATGGTCTGATCGGCAGAACCGTATAACTCCTGACCGGGCAGGAGGTTATTCCACGAACCATCTACGGTACGTATTCCATACGGCAATAATGGGCTGGAAACTAATTCACGAAGTTCATCACCATTAACTGTACCATCTGGATTAGTTGCTACTTCAGATATTTTGATCTGCTGAAGGATAAAAGCAAGGTCGTTTAGTGTGACTGTAAAGTCATATTGTGAGGCCATAAATAATTACCCCTATCATACTTTTTATAAGCTATCATCACTCGTTTTTGCCAGTTGTGAAAAAT
>DATERH010000330.1:0-3464 GCA_035271785.1 Buttiauxella sp. | reverse complement strand
ATACGCTTTATTAAGATGCTCACCGGGAACATTCGCAACGTTTTAAAACACTACGATGAAGATCTTGCGGTTGTTCGCCACTGGGACAACATTGAAGTTCGCGCTAAAGATGAAAATCAGCGTATCGCCATTCGTGAAGCGTTAACCCGTATTCCAGGTATTCACCATATTCTGGAAGTTGAAGATGTGCCGTATACCGACTTGCACAATATCTTCGAACAGGCGCTGGAACTTTATCGCGAGCAATTGGAAGGTAAAACCTTCTGTGTGCGTGTGAAACGTCGTGGAAAGCATGAGTTCAGCTCGATTGAAGTGGAACGTTATGTTGGCGGTGGCCTGAATCAACACATTGAATCAGCGCGCGTAAAACTGACCAAGCCGGACGTCACGGTTAATCTGGAAATCGAAAACGATCGTCTGCTGCTGGTAAAAGGCCGTTACGAAGGTATTGGTGGCTTCCCGATTGGTACGCAAGAAGATGTTCTGTCATTGATTTCAGGTGGTTTCGACTCCGGTGTTTCCAGCTATATGCTGATGCGTCGCGGCTGTCGGGTGCATTATTGCTTCTTTAACCTCGGTGGTGCAGCGCACGAAATCGGCGTTAAACAAGTGGCGCACTATTTGTGGAATCGTTTTGGTAGTTCCCACCGGGTGCGTTTTGTGGCGATTAACTTCGAACCCGTCGTAGGCGAAATTCTCGAGAAAGTTGAAGATGGGCAGATGGGTGTGGTGCTCAAGCGTATGTTTGTACGTGCGGCTTCCAGAGTCGCTGAGCGTTATGGCGTGCAGGCGCTGGTCACCGGCGAAGCGCTGGGCCAGGTTTCCAGCCAGACGCTGACCAACCTGCGTTTGATCGACAACGTTTCCGATACGCTCATTCTGCGTCCGCTTATCTCTCACGATAAAGAGCACATCATCGATCTGGCGCGTGAAATTGGTACAGCTGACTTCGCGCGTACCATGCCGGAATACTGTGGTGTAATCTCGAAAAGCCCAACAGTGAAAGCGGTGAAAGCGAAGATTGAAGCGGAAGAAGCCAATTTCGATTTCTCCATTCTTGACCGCGTGATTGAAGAAGCGACTAACATCGATATTCGTGAAATCGCCAATCAGACCAAAGAAGTGGTCACGGAAGTTGAAACCGTGGGTGAATTTGGCCCGAATGACGTGCTGCTTGATATCCGTTCTATCGATGAGCAAGACGATAAGCCCTTCAAACCTGAAGGCGTGGAAGTGGCTTCACTGCCGTTCTATAAACTGAGCACCGCATTTGGCGATTTGGATCAGAGCAAAACGTATTTGCTATGGTGTGACCGTGGTGTGATGAGCCGTTTACAGGCGCTGTATCTGCGTGAGCAAGGCTTTAATAACGTTAAGGTTTACCGCGCGTAGTTTTAACACCCTCATCCCAGACTTCTCCCCTGGCGAAGGAGAAGAACGCTTTCCTCCGAGAAGAGTGGTTTTCACCTTCATCCTCAGGAGAAGAGCGGTTTTTCCCCCTCTCCCTCAGGGAGAGGGCCTGGGTGAGGGTGGTTTAGTAATCCCGATAGCTATAAATTCCCGCCGCCATCACCAGTTGTTGTGAAACCTCATGAGCCTTCTCACGGCTTACCAGTAAATCAATAATCTTCAGTGCAAAATCTATTGCCGTACCTGGCCCCTGGCTGGTTAGCAAGTTGACGCGTGGATCCCAGACTATGCGTTTATCCTGCCATTGTGCTTCTGGAATCGTGTCTTTTAAGCCCGGATAGCCCGTCATATTAGCGATTGGGAACAGCTCGTGCGGAACCAAAACTGTCCCAGCTGCGGCACAAATGGCGGCGACGATTCGCCCAGAAAGATGGAACTGGCGTACGGTTTCAACTAACAACGGGCTGTCGCGAAAACATTCCGCACCTTTTAATCCGCCGGGGAGCACGATGATATCGAACTCACCATCTGCCACTTCAACTAACGGTGCATCCGCCAGCAACTTTACCCCACGTGAACAGGTAATCGTCAGGTCTCCATTACTGGCAACGCTTGCGGTAGTGACGCTGATCCCGCCTCGCACCAGAAGATCAATGGTAGTAACGGCTTCTGTTTCTTCAGTTCCAGGAGCCAGACAAACCAGTGCTCGTGCGCTCATACTCATTCTCCTTACGCTTAATCAGCTCATACAAGCGGCTATTCACCGGCACATTAAGGCCATGGGCACGCGCGCGTTGCAGTAAATAACCCGTGATGTAATCAATCTCGGTGTGACGTTGAACCCGCACATCTTGCAGCATCGATGAGATGTTCGCGGCAGTGCTCCTGATTACCTCATCGACGTAACAAAGTAGCGCTTCTGGTGTTGTGTGGTGTCCTTCACGTTCCATCACCATGGCGACTTCATGGCAGATGTCGCTCACTTCAGATGGGTAATGGAGTAACTCACCGTTCGGGCAGTTATAGAGTGCTGTAAGCGGATTAATCACACAGTTCACCGCTAGCTTCTTCCAGTTAGCTGCCTGAATGTCGTTATGCCAGGCCATCTCCGGTAAAGCGCGGTGCAGTTGATCTGCGAGAAAACTAAAATCTCTGCCCGCCACGTTGCCTGGACCAATATGCGTAGTACCATTCGCGACATGAATGATGATATTGCCATCGCGACGCGCGGCATGGGTGGTGACGCCGGTTAACAGTGGCTGGCGCAGCGTCTGCAATTCCTCAAGTGTCCCCATGCCATTGTGCAGTAGCAGAATAGGGCAATGGGATGGAAGTTTGGTGGTCAACGCTCTTACTGAGCCGGAAACTTGCCAGGCTTTTAGTGTCACCAGCAATAAATCACTGTTGGCGAGAAAGTCAGGATCGTTGGCAGTCAGTGTTTGATTGAACACGCTGCCGTCGGTTTCGACGACGTTGACATGACAAAAGGGCTGCGGCACTCGCAACCATCCTTGAACTTCATGTCCTTGCTTATAAAGCGATGCCAGCCAAAGTTGGCCAAGTGCACCGCAACCTAGCACGGTGATTTTCATTTTTCCTCCCCAACCCCTTTATGCTTCGAGCTGCGGGTACGTTGACTGCGTCCATGCTTATGGACTTGTCGCCTTCCCGCCGCACGTATCATTTTGGGTATACACTTCCAGCAGATGTTTTGCTCATTCTGTATTATACAGGGCTCTCTCCTGCTTTAACGGGTTGTTTTGCTCGACCCAGCAGGTATTATGCAACGCAACAAAAAGAGAGGGAGGAGAAAGCATGCCATCTTTTGACATCGTGTCTGAAATTGATATCCAGGAAGTGCGTAACGCGATTGAAAACGCGGAACGTGAGGTTGCTACTCGTTTTGACTTCCGTAATGTGCCGGCGACATTTGAACTGAATGAGAAAAATCAGTCCATTAAAGTGGCCAGCGAGTCTGATTTCCAGGTCAACCAGCTGTTGGATATTCTTCGTGCCAAGCTACTCAAGCGCGGTATCGAAGGGGCTTCAATTGA
>DATERH010000329.1:0-8368 GCA_035271785.1 Buttiauxella sp. | reverse complement strand
ATATGCACACTACTTGAAACGTTTCAGCGTCGTCTTATTTTGTATCAGGAGTGGGATGGCGCATTTTTTCTCATTGCAGCTGAATCGTTTCAATTCAGCAGGAGAGGAGAACCATGTTCCAGTTATCTGTGCAGGACATTCATCCGGGAGCGAGTGCCGGAAATAAAGAAGAAGCCATTCGTCAGGTTGCCGCAGCACTCGCGCAAGCGGGTCATGTCAGTAGTGGCTATGTAGAAGGTATGCTGGCTCGCGAGCTGCAAACCTCCACTTACCTGGGTAATGGTATTGCTATTCCACATGGCACCACCGATACCCGAGATCTGGTGCTGAAAACCGGCGTTCAGGTGTTTCAGTTCCCGCAGGGAATCGAGTGGGGCGAAGGCCAAACCGCCTACGTTGCAATTGGCATCGCTGCGAGCTCCGACGAACACCTGGGTTTACTGCGTCAGCTGACGCATGTGCTTAGTGATGACGAGGTTGCTGAACAACTCAAAAATGCAACATCAGCAGAAGAACTTCGTGCTTTGCTGATGGGCGAAAAACAGTCCGCATCTTTGCTATTTGATAACTCGTTGCTGACGCTGGATGTCACTGCAACTGATCTGATGACGCTGCAAGCATTAAATGCCGGGCGCATCAAACAGGCGGGTGCGGCCAACACCGCGTTTGTTAGCCATGTCATTTCCAGCAAACCACTTTACTTAGGTCAGGGTATCTGGCTGAACGACAGTACTGAAGGCAACCTGGCCAGTGCTGTGGCAATCAGCCGTCCTGTAACCGTGTTCGAAACTGAAGGCCAACCGGTATCGCTTTTGATGACGGTTGCTGTGGCCGATGACCAACCCTTGCAAGTGCTTAACCGCCTGAGCGACATGCTGATTAACAACACGGCTGACCGTTTGCTCAATGCCGATGCACCCGCATTGCTGACGATGCTGACCAGCGATGTCGCACTTGAACAAAACAGCCTGAGTGCTGATTTCCAGATTCGTAATGAACACGGTTTGCATGCACGTCCCGGCACTGTGCTGGTGAATACCATCAAACAATTTAACAGTGAGATTACCGTGACCAACCTCGATGGCACCGGCAAGCCAGCCAATGGACGCAGCCTGATGAAAGTTGTGGCACTTGGCGTGAAGAAAGGCCATCACCTGCGCTTTACCGCACAGGGTGACGATGCTGAACTTGCGCTGAAAGCGATTGGTGAAGCTGTTGCCGCCGGTCTGGGCGAGGGGGCAGCATGACTCGTCGCGTCGCAACCATCACACTAAACCCGGCTTACGATCTGGTCGGTTACACCCCGGAAATTGAGCGCGGTGAAGTTAACCTGGTGCGTACCACGGGCTTACACGCTGCCGGTAAAGGCATTAACGTTGCTAAGGTTCTGAAAGATCTCGGTATCGATGTCACGGTCGGCGGCTTCCTTGGGAAAGATAACCAGGATGGCTTCCAGCAACTGTTCAGCGAGTTGGGGATTGCTAACCGCTTCCAGGTTGTACAGGGCCGTACCCGAATCAACGTAAAACTGACAGAAAAAGACGGTGAAGTGACCGACCTGAATTTCTCCGGTTTTGAAGTGACTCAATCGGATTGGGATCGCTTTGTTGCGGATTCTCTGAGCTGGCTCGGTCAGTTTGACATGGTCTGCGTCAGTGGCAGCTTACCGGCGGGCGTTTCCCCGGATGCGTTTACCGACTGGATGATCCGTCTGCGCAGTCAGTGCCCTTGCATTATTTTCGACAGCAGCCGCGAAGCATTAGTTGCTGGTCTGAAAGCGGCACCATGGTTGGTGAAACCGAATCGCCGCGAGCTGGAAATCTGGGCAGGTCGCAAGCTTCCGGATATGAAAGATGTGATTGATGCGGCCCACGCGCTGCGTGAACAGGGCATTGCTCATGTAGTGATTTCTCTGGGTGCCGAAGGCGCTCTTTGGGTTAACGCTTCCGGTGAGTGGGTGGCGAAACCGCCAGCTTGTGAAGTCGTCAGCACCGTGGGTGCCGGTGATTCTATGGTGGGTGGGCTTATCTACGGCCTGTTAATGCGTGAATCCAGTGAACATACCTTACGTCTGGCGACGGCAGTTGCGGCGCTGGCGGTAAGTCAGAGCAACGTCGGTATTACCGACAGGACTCAACTAGCGGCCATGATGGCCCGTGTTGATCTGAAACCTTTTAACTGACAGCAGGAGAGGAACAATGAAAACGCTGCTGATTATCGAACCTGGTCTTGGTCAAGCTCGCGCATACCTTGCGAAAACGCTGCTCAGTTCTGCAGCGCAGAAAGCGCACTTGCAGATTATCGACAATCCAAACGATGCTGAAATGGCGATTGTGGTGGGTAACGCCATTCCTGCTGATGCCTCGCTGAATGGTAAAAATGTATTCCTCGGCGATATTGACCGCGCGGTACAACATCCAGAACTGTTTTTAAGTGAAGCAAAAAGCAAAGCTAAACCTTACACCGCACCTGTAAACGTAGCGCCTGTGGCTGTGGCTAAAGGGCCAAAACGTGTGGTCGCGGTAACGGCTTGCCCGACCGGTGTCGCGCATACCTTTATGGCTGCTGAAGCCATTGAAACCGAAGCTAAAAAACGCGGCTGGTGGGTAAAAGTTGAAACGCGTGGTTCAGTTGGCGCGGGTAATGCGATTACACCAGAAGAAGTGGCTGAAGCTGATTTGGTGATTGTGGCCGCGGATATAGAAGTGGATCTGGCCAAATTTGCTGGCAAGCCGATGTACCGCACTTCAACCGGTTTGGCGCTGAAGAAAACTGCACAAGAGCTGGATAAAGCGGTCGTTGAGGCAACGCCTTTCGTCGCGAACACCCAGGGTGCTTCGAATACGAAAGAAGGTAAGAAAGAGTCTGCGGGTGCTTATCGTCACCTGTTAACCGGCGTTTCCTACATGTTGCCGATGGTGGTTGCGGGTGGCTTGTGTATCGCACTGTCATTTGCTTTCGGTATTGAAGCGTTCAAAGTGCCAGGCACTCTGGCGGCAGCACTGATGCAAATCGGTGGTGGTTCAGCCTTTGCGTTGATGGTGCCAGTTCTTGCAGGTTACATTGCATTTTCTATTGCGGACCGTCCAGGTTTAACCCCAGGTCTTATCGGCGGTATGTTAGCTGTTAGCACCGGTTCAGGTTTTATCGGTGGTATTATTGCGGGCTTCCTCGCAGGTTACGTTGCGAAGATGATCAGCACGAAGCTGAAGCTGCCAACCAGCATGGAAGCACTGAAGCCAATTCTGATAATCCCGCTGTTCTCAAGCCTGATTGTTGGGCTGGCGATGATTTACCTGATTGGTACCCCAGTTGCGAAAATTCTAGAAGGTTTGACTCACTGGCTGCAAACCATGGGCACCGCGAATGCGCTGCTGCTGGGCGCAATTCTTGGCGGCATGATGTGTACTGATATGGGTGGGCCGGTGAACAAAGCGGCTTACGCATTTGGCGTAGGATTGCTGAGTACCCAAACTTATGCCCCTATGGCTGCGATTATGGCCGCAGGTATGGTGCCACCATTGGCGATGGGCCTGGCGACATTGGTTGCGCGTCGTAAGTTCGACAAGGCACAGCAAGAGGGCGGTAAAGCGGCGTTGGTTCTGGGTCTGTGCTTTATCACCGAAGGAGCAATCCCGTTCGCTGCTCGTGACCCAATGCGTGTGCTGCCGTGCTGTATCATTGGCGGTGCGGTGACGGGCGCAATCTCCATGGCGGTGGGTGCGAAATTAATGGCGCCACACGGCGGTCTGTTCGTACTGTTGATTCCAGGTGCGATTACACCGGTTCTGGGTTACCTGATTGCGATTGTGGCAGGTACGTTACTGGCAGGGCTGTCTTATGCCTTCCTCAAGCGTTCAGAAACTGAATTAGCGGTTAAAGCGGCGTAATAATCATTGGTGGATGACGCTGCTAATCCGTAGGTCGGATAAGCGCTGCGTCATCTGACAAAACGCTTAAGCTCCCTGAACTTCAGGGAGCTTTTTTTATACCTACGCAGCAGCCGTTTCGTGCTGCTGGGCTTTCAACCACGCAATCTCTTCCGCCCAAATATCCGGGTTTGTGGTTTCCAGAATCATCGGGATCCCGTCGAAACGCTTATCACGCATGATCCAGGCGAACGGCGTGTGGCCGATATTGCCTTCGCCAAGGCTGTTATGGCGGTCAACGCGGCTGCCAAAGGCACTTTTCGCATCGTTGAGGTGCATGCCGCGCAGGTACTGGAACCCAACAATTCTGTCGAATTCAGCGAAGGTATGTTCGCAGTCCGCTTTAGTACGCAGATCATATCCCGCAGCAAAAGCGTGGCAGGTATCGATACACACGCCGACGCGCGATTTATCTTCTACACCATCAATGATTGCTGCCAGATGCTCAAAGCGGAAACCGAGGTTGCTCCCCTGGCCCGCGGTGTTTTCAATCACCGCCGTCACGCCTTCAGTCTTGTCCAGCGCAATGTTTATCGACTGTGCAATACGTGCCAGGCACTCTTCTTCGGGGATTTGCATCAGGTGGCTGCCAGGATGGAAATTCAACAAGGACAGACCGAGTTGCATGCAGCGTTCCAGCTCATCAATAAAGGCTTCGCGGGATTTTTCCAGTGCTTCTTCGACGGGATGGCCGAGGTTAATCAGGTAGCTATCGTGTGGGAGGATTTGGCCTAGACCGTAGTGGTACTTTTCACAGGCTCGTTTGAAATTACTGATAACTTCTTCACTCAATGGAGCTGCGCGCCACTGACGTTGGTTTTTAGTGAACAGGGCAAAAGCTGTGGCTTCAAGCTCATGTGCGCGAATTGCGGCATTTTCCAGACCACCTGCGGCACTGACGTGTGCGCCAATAAACTTCATCATTCTTTCTCCTGTCAAAACCCGCTACCGGGAAACCGTCATGATAGCGGGTTATGCGGGAGTTTTCACAGCGGGTTTGTGTTCAGGTTTACCTGGTTTTATCGCGGCGGGTGTAATCCTGGTATATCAGGAATATCTAACCACACTTCGCGAACGCGTTTATTCAGGATATCTTCCTGATTTGGCACAATGGCATCCAACGCTTCGATGGGAGGGAAAGGGAGGTGAAAAGCAAGGCTTTGGCTGAGTCTTTGCAAATGCTGTTGGTATATTTCCCGAGGGATAGAGACTTGTTCTTTAGTATCATGATGATATTCCGGATAGACATTTAACCATTCATCAAGCAGTGCCCTGGAGTTCGTTAACGCTGCCAGGCGTACCGTGATAACGGTATAATGATTTCTCTCCTGTTCGATACAGCCATCTCTGGACGTTTGAATAAGATCCCAAACCATATTTTTCCGGGTAGATTCGGTTTGTGATTGTAACCAAAAATCAAAATAATTAACCTCGCGGTTTTCTAAAGCCTGACATTCTGAAATTTTATTTTCAAGTTGATATCTGGCGGTTATCGCTTCAGCTTTCAGATGCTCATGAAAAGATGTCGCGGCGTTAGAAGAGCCTGCCTGGAACAGCAATATTAAGAGTAATAGGAAGTTATAAGGCATTGTAGACGCACTTCCAAAATTCTCGGTCTTTCGAAGATGTCTCATCAACGGCTCTCATCGCAAGTGTTTCAAGCTGGCGGCGTTTTATAACATTTATGCATTGAAAATGCCTGAGCCAGATTGCTCCAGTCATAGGTTGTAATATTGTAGCTGCTGGATAATGTACTTAACCCGGTGTAATTGCCACGACCTGAAAACATTTGAAATATAGGTACAGCGGTGAGCAGATGGCTAAGAAAATTAGCAGAACGAGTAATACGCTCCATTTCTATGAGCGTCTCGAGCGTTTTCTGGCTGGGGGTGAAATGATGAATATTACAAAAGCTTCCTTTCATTACCTGATAGCTCCTGAGAAGATATAAACTCTTTTATACCTTCCCAGAGTATTTCTTACACGATAGCGGTCACATATTTCTAAATGGCTAACGGCATTGATTATTCATTTGTTTAATTAATAAACCCATGCACTATCAAATTAATAGCCCCGCCGCCAATTATCAGCCAGACAAATAATACTAGCGCCATTAGCAGGGGACGTACGCCAGCTTTTTTCAGCGCACTAAAGTGTGTGGTCAAACCGAGTGCAGCCATCGCCATCGTTAACAATAATGTATCAAGTGCTTTCAAGGCATTGACTGCCCATTCTGGTAATAAATGCAGTGAGTTAAACATCGCCACGACAATAAACAGCACCGCAAACCAAGGAATAGTGATTTTACTTTTCTGTGCCTGGCCTACCGGAGCGAGCTGTTTAACGCGAGCCGCCAGGAAAATCAGGAACGGAGCCAGCATCATGACACGCAGCATTTTCGCAATTACCGCCGCATTTTCAGTCTCAGGGCTTATTGCATGCCCCGCCGCCACGACCTGCGCTACTTCATGCATGGTTGAACCGGCGTAAATCCCAAACGTTTCCGGCGTGAACCACTGTGTTACGTACGGGTAAATCATTGGGTAAATGAAGATTGCCAGCGTACCGAAGATCACCACCGTGGCCACCGCAACCGTCACTTTACTGGCTTCGGCTTTCACCACCGGTTCCGTTGCCAGAATCGCGGCGGCACCACAAATACTGCTACCGGCACCAATTAACCAACTGGTTTGTTTATCCAGACCAAACACTTTCTGACCCAACCAGCAGGCGAGGGAAAAGGTGCTACTTAATGTCAGGATGTCGATGACGACGCCACTGACACCGACATCTGCAATTTGCGAAAACGTCAACCGAAAGCCATAAAGAATAATGCCCAGGCGCAACAAGTGTTGCTTCGCAAACAGCACGCCACCATCACAGTGCTGCCAGATTTTCGGGTACAGGGTGTTGCCGATGACTATCCCGCACAAAATGGCGAGCGTTAAGGCTCCTAGCCCAAGACCCGCCACAGAAGGAATGTTACCCAACCACCATGCCAGAGCAGTAATGGTGCCCGCCAGCGCGAGGCCTGGCAGAAAATGCCACAATGAATGTTGATGAGTGGGAATTGATAACGTAGCCATAACCTTCTCCTTTGTGTAACCGTCATACTTCAAGCCGCAGGTGCGTTGGCAGCAGGCGCTCACCCGAATCACTTACTGGCGTAAGCTCATCGGGTTTCGCGCTTGCCACCTTCCTGCAACTCGAATTATTTTGGCTTTATTGGCAAAAGAATAAGTGCTACTGGCTTAAAAATAAAATTGATTATATATTTATAATCAATCTGAATAAGTGTTAAGGCGTAACCATCATGCATATCACACTGCGGCAACTTGAAGTTTTTGCCGAAGTCCTCAAAAGCGGTTCTACGACTCAGGCTTCACAGATGCTTTCGCTGTCGCAGTCGGCGGTGAGTGCCGCGCTGTCCGATCTCGAAGGGCAATTGGGTGTGCAGTTATTTGACCGCGTCGGTAAGCGGCTGGTGGTCAACGAACATGGCCGCTTGTTGTTTCCCCGCGTTGTGGGTTTGCTGGAACAGGCCGCAGAAATCGAACAGTTATTTAAAGAAGATAACGGTGCTATTCGCGTTTTCGCCAGTAGCACTATTGGTAACTATATTCTGCCGGAAATGATTGCCCATTATCGCCGGGATTTCCCCGCACTGCCGCTGGAAATGAGCGTTGGCAATAGCCAGGACGTGATTAACGCGGTGGCAGATTTCCGTGTTGATATCGGCCTGATTGAAGGGCCGAGCCATATGACTGATTTGATCACCGAGCCATGGCTTGAAGATGAGCTGGTGGTGTTTGCCCCACCGAGTGCACCTTTCTTGCAACAGCCGATCACCCTCGAACTCCTGGCGCAACAGCCGTGGGTCTTACGTGAAAAAGGTTCCGGTACTCGTGAGATCGTTGACTACCTGCTGCTATCGCATTTGCCGCAGATCCAACTCTGTATGGAATTAGGTAATTCAGAAGCGATTAAACACGCAGTGCGTCATGGTCTGGGCATTAGCTGCCTGTCACGTCGAGTCATTGAAGAACAGTTGGCAGCAGGATCGCTGGTGGAAGTGCCTGTACCGTTGCCGCGCCTGGTGAGGACTCTGTATCGCATTCACCATCGGCAGAAGCATATTTCAAATGCCTTACAGCGATTTTTGAAATATTGCGATAAGTAAATGAAAGTGGCATTCGATGCCACTTTTTGCCCCTTATTATAAGTGCGTTACTTATAATTCGTCCCCGATTATGAAGCTCTCTTATAACATCGCATTTCTACTATATGTATAAGACTGGTTTGCTACAATCGCGCCTCATTTTTTGGAAGGACCGCAATTTTCTATGGTTTCTCAAGATAAAACAACACAAGCGCCTGGCTTAAGACGTGAGCTAAAAGCGCGCCACTTAACGATGATCGCCATTGGCGGATCCATCGGT
>DATERH010000328.1:0-4792 GCA_035271785.1 Buttiauxella sp. | reverse complement strand
GGAAACCACGGCTTTCAGATCCGGGTAAGTCTTCATCAGATCAAGGGTTGTGCGGCGTGAGTCATCGACACTTTCTGCCACAGGCATACGATTGGTCACTTCATGCATATTCGGATAATGCTCTTTCTGGTATTTCACCAGTAAGTCTGCCCACAGGTTGTGCTGCGGAACCGTCAGGCTGCCAACGTAAATGACGTAACCGCCTTTGCCTTCCATCCGCTTGGCCATATGCTCTACGTATTCAGCGGCAAATTTTTCATTATCAATAATTTCCACGTCCCAGTTGGCACTCGGCTGCCCAGGGGATTCGTTGGTCAGTACCACAATGCCGGCATCGCGAGCTTTCTTAAACACCGGCTCCAGTACGTTGGCATCGTTCGGCACGATGGTGATAGCGCTGACTTTACGCGCAATCAGATCTTCGATGATTTTAACTTGCTGAGGGGCATCGGTACTTGATGGGCCAACCTGCGAGGCATTGAGATTAAAATCTTTCCCAGCCTGAATAACGCCTTCTCCCATGCGATTAAACCACGGCATACCATCAACTTTCGAAATATTAACCACCGTTCTTTCCGCCGCAAATAATGGGGCAGAAATTAATGCAGTTCCTAACAATAAAGATGAAGCCAGATTAACGATCAGACGTTTATGCATAATATTCAACCTCATAACATTGTAGTAGGGCAGAGGAGTGATAGCGCAACGCGCCATGAAATGCAGAAAAATCAGGGATATTAATAATTTACTGTAGGCACTAGTTTTAATACCAGATATGTATTATCTGGCTATAAAAATGGATAATAGGAGTGTAATTCTGTGGTGTGACACTTTTCACAAAAACATAATTCTACGCAGCATGATAAACAATAATTAGCGAGTTCAATCGCAGTTATTTTTTTATTTTAGCTTTCTTTATAAATGCCTTTATTTTCGCCTTACCACACGTGAGGAATCAGACGATATCGCACCTTCTGCATATACTCGGTATAGCCGGGCAAATTTTTACGCAGAAAGATTTCCTCATCAAGGAGACGCCAGGCGAGTACCGGGAAGACCGGCACGAGCAGGAAAACGCCCCACCAGGAACCGAGCGCCAGGGGTATCGCCCCAAGCAGAAGCAATGCACCTGAATACATTGGGTGGCGGACGTACGCATACGGCCCCGTTGACACCACGGGCTGTCCATCCTCCACCTGAATAGTAGAAGCGGCATAGGGGTTCGATTTCATCACCGCGAAGAACAACAGGAAGGAGAGTATGACCATGGCGTTTGCTATCACGGACACGACGGGGGAAACCGGTGACCAACCAAAACGATGGTCGAAGGCGGGCAGCACCACGAATCCAATAAACCCAAGCAGGAACAGCATCGAGATAAATTTCTGAGCGGGTCGCGTTTCTGCCCCTGGGCCAAAGTGCATACGGCGCTCCACGAGCTTTCGGTCGTTCATGACAAAAAAGATGCCTATTGCTTGGGAGGAGAACTCAAATACGGCTACGAAGAGCCATGCCTGCCAATAGTCCAGGGTTCCGGCAGGAATGAATATGCACGCAAGCAACATGGCGAGTGTTATCAGGTTGGCCAGTATTCCGCGAACATAAAAATTTGACATGGATTCTGCCTCGCCGCCAGCATAAGTGACCCAAGGTACACCTGCACGAAACACCTCGTCACGCATACCTGGATTTCAATTCTTCCCTGTGCGAAACCGCCTTGCAAACTACCTTTTTACCACATCAAATCATCAGGTATTTTAAAATCGGCATACGGATCTTCTTCGTCCTGCGCTTCCTGACTCAGTGCACTATTCAATACAATATAGCTCGCATCACGCTGCGCAATTTTATCGGCCACACTTGCAGGTATAATTGCGTATTCGCCGTCAGGGTTATTATCAGTCACCAGACGAGCAATGGCGAGGCGGCCATTAGTCAATTGAGTTTGAGTGTCCTTATCGACAAAGACTTTTTTAATTAAATTATTGTCTGTGAAGTTATAACCAATATCGCCCTTTGAAATAACGATTCGGTTCATTTCAATCAGTTGCTTGATCTGCGCTTTTAATTCTTTAGATAACGTGGCTAGCTTTTGTTGCTCACTTAACTCTTTATCACGTTCAAGTTGTGCCTTTTTATTTTCTTCCACCGCCTCTCTGGCTTCACGAGCCTGAACACGCGATTTTTTAGCCGTTCTTTGTACTTTAGCCATTTTTTTGCTGCTGACTAAGCCAGCTTTGAGCATCTGCTCTTGCAATGTGAGTTTTGTCATGTTCGTTTCTAAAACCAATGAAATAGTATGTGGGATTATACCTTTAAACATCGAGGATGTGCCAGGTCGTGGGCGCGTGGCTCGTATTAATCCGCCCGCTCACTCTGCTGTAAACATCTCGACAGCATTCTTTCCGCTTTTTTTGGCGCGATACATCGCATCATCGGCAAAGTGCAATAAATCATGCACATTATTAGCCTGGTCGGGATACAGCACCACGCCGATACTCGACGAAATATCCAATTTCACGCCATTGTCCATGAAGAAAGGTTCTTCAATATGGGCACGAATTCTCTCCGCGACTATAGTGGCTTCTGCCGCGCTCTGGGCCTCAGGCAACAGAATCACAAACTCATCGTCCCCAATGCGTGAGACGGTATCGGACGCACGAAGTGCCGCTCTCAAGCGTAATGCGGTCTGCTTCAGTAGCCAGTCGCCTGTCTTATGTCCATGTTTGTCATTTACCAATTTGAACTTGTCCAAATCAATAAAGAGCAGCGACAACTTTTGATGTTTGCGTTCCGCGAGTGCGAGTGCCTGAGCAAGGCGGTCTTCCAGCAAGCGGCGATTCGGCAGTCCAGTCAGTTGGTCATAAAAGGCCATTTTGCGAATGGCCTTTTCGGCTTCCTTGCGTGCGACCGTTTGTTCATGCAATTCGGTGACATCGGTCGACAGACCAATCACGGCTGGCAGTTGATCCGGTAATCTTATCGCCACTTTGATCGTCGAGTAGTAGCGACGTTTTCCTTCTGCGTTTTCGACAATCTCCGTGTAGAGATGCTTATCGCCCGTCTCAAGCACCTGACTATCTGTGGCCCAAAAATTATCGGCGATCTTCTGTGGCAGTACGTCCTTGTCCCGACGGCCGATTATCTGCCCTGCGGGTAGGCCGAACAGAGCAGCAGTCTTCGCGTTGACATAGCTGAAACGTCGATCACTGGTCTTTAAATAGATATAGGCATCGACGGAGTTAAGGACGAGATCCAGCAGCGTACGCTGGGTTTTGTTCTGGCGGAAAATAGCCATCATCAGCCACTGGAGGAGGCTAATACAGATAAACACAAATATGGAGATAGCCACCTGAAGACGCCACTCGAACAAGTACTCATTGGTACTCTCGCCAACCAGTTGCGTCCACTGCTCATTATGCAATGGGGAAAGCACAACCAGTCGTTCCACTTGGTCAATCGGCGACCGGAAAAATTTTACATTCGGACCATAATTCGTCTCTGCAAAATATCCGCTACTGATGGTCTGCAATACCGTATTTTGCTCATCCAAGGGATCTTGCAAATACGTATAGTGGAACAACACCTGGCGAGTGTCGTTATCGAACATCGATAAAACACCATCTTTACCGAGATCAAATCCCCGCTCAGCATCCACGTATAGCAGCAACGACAAACTTTGGGGGCTGGTATAGCCCACTACACTGCCGAGCAGTTTGCCTTCAGGGGAAGTGATCATCTGGTACATCATCATTCCCTTGCCGCCCAGCTTATCTATATGTTGTTGGGAAACAAAAAAGACTGATTTCGCACCACCATCGTGGTAGGCCTTATATTGTGGTAAATCCTTAAAGGATTTCGTTGCGAGTACACTCGGCGGCAGGATCAACTCCAGCGGGACATCAGACTCAGACGCGACAATATTGCCCATCGGATCCAGAACGATGAGAGTATCCAGCCCCACATGCTCCAGTTCCTTACCTAATAATTTTTTTTCATTCTTGACGCCATTTTCGTCCAGCACAGAATCCCCTACCGAGACAAGCTGGTAGCGAATTGTCGTTTCGAGCTGTTCAAAGCTGCGTAAATGCATCGCCGACACATTTTTCAGACTCTGTACCACTCCAGACTCAATCCACCCGTGCGCCAGATACAAGTAACCCACCAACCCTCCCGCCTGAGCCAGCATTGCCAGGGCCAGTAACCCGCGTTTTTCGCCCAGGTTTGATAATAACCGGGTCATATAAGCTGAAAGACGCGTGGCAGAAACATTCATATAGCCATTCCATTAAATGTGAATTAGAGCGGGGTTTTTTGGGGTGTGTATCAGTAATGGTATCAAAAATATGATATGGGGGTGAGGCTTTCAGTGCGTTCGTCCTTTGGGTCATCCGCCGACAAATCTCACCTAACCGCATAAAAACGTGGTGCCTGTAAATTCTGGACTTGTTGCGCGAGTAAAAATCACCCGAATGCATTATTTTTAGTGATTCAGATCACATTTACGATGCCATGTTCCTTGTGAACACATCGTGATACAACCAGATAAGGTGGTCAGTAATGAAATATTATTTTGCTGCTTTGTTGTTATCTGTTAGTGCCGCACCTTGTTATTCACAGCCTGTGAAGGCCGAGAGTAATGAGGACATTCTTAACAATACCAGCACCACTCAGTATCAGTTACAGCAAGCACAGGCCAGCGGGCCGAGAGTACTGGAGCTTAATACTCAGTGTTACAGCTTGCCAGCCCAGGAGCATCAGCCTGGTGTCAATTGTGTCCCTGATTATTAAA
>DATERH010000327.1:0-4556 GCA_035271785.1 Buttiauxella sp. | reverse complement strand
AGAGCGGGGCTTAGTCGCCCAGGTAACGGATGAAGAAGCGTTAGCACAGCGACTGGCGCAAGGGCCAATTGCTCTGTATTGCGGCTTTGATCCTACCGCTGACAGCTTGCATTTGGGCCATCTGGTTCCACTGCTGTGCCTGAAACGCTTCCAGGAAGCCGGTCACAAACCGGTTGCGCTGGTAGGTGGTGCGACAGGGTTGATTGGCGACCCGAGCTTTAAAGCATCAGAGCGTAAACTCAATACTGAAGATACGGTTCAAGAGTGGGTGGAAAAAATCCGCCGCCAGGTCGCACCGTTCCTAGATTTCGATTGCGGTGAAAACTCAGCTGTTGCCGCTAATAACTACGACTGGTTTGGTGGAATGAACGTTCTGACCTTCCTGCGTGATATTGGTAAACACTTCTCTGTTAACCAGATGATTAACAAAGAAGCCGTGAAGCAGCGCCTTAACCGTGATGATGTCGGTATCTCCTTTACTGAGTTCTCCTACAACTTGCTGCAAGGCTATGACTTTGCTTGTCTGAACAAGTTGCACGGCGTGGTGCTGCAAATTGGTGGTTCTGACCAGTGGGGCAATATCACCTCCGGTATCGATTTGACGCGTCGTCTGCATCAGCAACAAGCCTTTGGCCTGACCGTTCCGTTGATCACTAAATCGGACGGCACTAAATTTGGTAAAACAGAAGGTGGTGCGGTGTGGCTGGATCCTAAGAAAACCAGTCCGTACAAGTTCTACCAGTTCTGGATTAACACCGCTGACTCCGATGTGTATCGCTTCCTGAAGTTCTTCACTTTCATGAGTCTCGAAGAAATAGATGCGCTGGAAGAAGAAGATAAAAACAGTGGTACGGCTCCGCGCGCGCAATATGTGCTGGCAGAGCAGGTGACTCGTCTGGTTCATGGTGAAGAAGGCCTGGAAGCCGCAAAACGCATTACTAGCAGCCTGTTCAACGGCAACCTGAGTGATTTGACCGAAGCTGACCTTGAGCAACTGGCTCAAGACGGCGTACCGATGGTGGAAATGGAGCGTGCTGCTGATCTGCAACAGGCGTTGGTTGATTCTGAACTGCAACCGTCACGCGGCCAGGCACGTAAAACCATCGCGCAGAACGCCATCACTATTAATGGTGAAAAGCAGTCTGACCCGGAATACACCTTTACTGATAGCGATATTCTTTTCAATCGCTACACCTTACTGCGCCGGGGTAAGAAAAATTACTGCCTCGTTTGCTGGAAGTAATCAGGAATGAACAGAAGGGCGTGGGAAACCACGCCCTTTATTTTTACCACCCGTTGTTATTTCGCAACCATTGAAAAAATCAGTCTGTTCGAGTAGAGAAATGAAAAACATTCTTGCCATCCAATCCCATGTAGTTTTCGGCCATGCAGGTAACAGTGCTGCGGAATTCCCGATGCGCCGTCTGGGCGCAAACGTATGGCCGCTGAACACAGTACAGTTCTCCAACCATACCCAATACGGAAAATGGACAGGCACGGTGATGCCCGCCAGCCACCTCAGCGAGATTGTGCAGGGGATTGCAGATATTGGGCAGTTAGAGCGTTGTGATGCGGTACTGAGCGGTTATCTTGGCTCTGCGGAACAGGGCGAACACATTCTTTCTATTGTTCGTAAAGTTAAAGAAGCGAATCCGCAGGCGAAGTATTTCTGCGACCCTGTCATGGGGCATCCTGAAAAGGGGTGTTTCGTCGCACCGGGTGTTGCCGAATTCCATACGCGTTACGCAATGCCTGCCAGTGACATAATTGCACCAAACCTGATTGAGCTTGAGATCCTGTGTGGCCATGCGGTTAATACCGTGGAGGAAGCGATACTCGCCGCGAGAGACCTGATTGCCCAGGGCCCGGAAATTGTATTGGTGAAACACCTGGCGCGCGCTGCATATATGCATGACCGCTTTGAAATGCTGTTGGTAACAGCGGATGAAGCCTGGCATATCCATCGGCCATTGGTCGATTTTGGTGACCGTCAGCCCGTCGGTGTGGGCGATGTGACAAGCGGATTGTTGTTGGTGAAACTATTGCATGGTGCCACACTACGTGAAGCATTAGAGCATGTTACCGCCGCGGTTTACGACATCATGGTCGTGACCAGAAAAATGGAAGAGTACGAGTTACAGCTGGTGGCAGCGCAGGAAGGTATTGCGCATCCAGAGCATTATTTCACTGCTGTGAAATTGTCATAAAAAAGGCGGGTGACGCTTGCGCCAATCCGCCTTCTGACTTGAGTGGTATGTCGGATAAGCGCAATCGCTATCCGACATAAAGATAACGACTTAAATCCCTTCAGCTGTTAATGCCGCCACAACTGCCGGACGCGCTTTCATTCGTGCCATAAACGCATCGATGTTACTCAGTCCTTCCAAATTCAGATTCACCGCACCCGCCCAGCGCAACACGGTAAATAGATACGCATCTGCCACACTAAAACGTAACCCCATCAGCCACTGTTTATCATTGAGCTCTTCGTTGACGTATTTGAACTTCTTCTCAAGGGCTGCACGAGTAATGGTTTTGAACTCATCAGGCGTGGCCGGATTGAACAGCGGCGAGAAACCTTTATGTAACTCGGTTGCGATGTAGTTCAACCATTCGAGGGTGTGATAGCGCGTCATACTGCCTGCTGGAGCGAGCAATTGACGGTCAGGCACTTTATCTGCCAGATATTGCACAATCGCCACACCTTCGGTTAGCAGAGTACCATCATCAAGCAGCAGCGCAGGAACTTGCCCTTTCGCATTCACTTCAAGGTAGTCATCACCCTCTTCGGTTTTTTTTGCCGCTAAATCAACCTTAGCAAGAGAGAAATCTACACCGCTTTCACGCAGGACAATATGAGGGGAGAGGGAACAGGCACCAGCTTTATAATACAGTTTCATTTCTGAACTCCTATAGGGCGCAAAGATACCTTATGTTAGTGCTCATTTAGGCAAAAAAAAAGCCGCTAGCGATAATGCTAACGGCTTAAAATATCATGTTTCCCGCTACATTATGCGGTAGCTGTTTCCGTTGAGGTTTCAGCTTGATCATCACTCTGTGCCATACGGCTCAGTCTTGGCGCAGTTATCATCATCAGAACCGCGATGACAGCGGTGGCAATACCAATCTGCATGAACACACGGCCATAAACTTCCAGTGACACCAGCGGATCTGTAACATTTTCAGGTACAGCCATCAAGTTTGCCACTTTACCAGCAATGAGTGCAGCACCAGCGGTAGTCAGGAACCAACTACCCATAATGAAGCCCATCAGACGCTGTGGAACCAGTTGTGCAACCATCGCCAGACCCAGACCAGAAATCATCAGCTCACCGATACTCTGCAGTGCATAGCTCAGAATCAACCAACTGACAGAAACAATACCTGCATCAGATGCGAACTTGGCACCCAGTGGCAGCACCAGGAAGGCCAGTGAACACAAAACCATACCGAAGGCGAATTTATGCGGCATCGGCATACGGTCACCCATTTTGTTATAGATTGCAGCCAGAATTGGGCTACCAATCATAATCCAGAATGGGTTCAGTGCCTGGAACTGCTCAGGCTCGAACGTCAGACCCAGAATGGAGTGCTCAACGTTACGAATAGCAAAGAAGTTCAGAGATGTTGGCATTTGGCTGTACAGCACAAAGAACACAATCGCTTGAACCATCAAGATGAAGGCAACAATCATCTTACGGCGAGCAGCACCCTGCATTGCAAAAGCTTCTTTAGCGAAGATAACTACGATGCCCAGCGCCACCAGGCCCAGAACCATACGTGCGATACCTTGGTTGTGCAGCAGCCAGGTTGCCACGGCAACGAGCACCACAACACCGACAATAGTCGTTGCCAGCTTGCCAAAGTGCACAGGTTGGAAATCAGGCTTGGAGCCGTGATCTTTCACCCACTTCTTACAGAACATAAAGTTCACGAGGGTGATAAGCATACCCACGAAGCTCAGTGAAAATGCAACGCTCCAGCCATATCTCGCTGCAAGCCAAGGTGTGGCCAACATTGAGAAGAATGAACCGATGTTGATGGACATATAGTACATAGTAAATGCACCATCCAGACGCGGATCATCCTTTGCATAGCAAGTAGAAAGCAGGGAAGACGGGTTAGCTTTAAACAGGCCATTACCCACAGCAATGGTTGCCATACCCATATACACGATAGCAACATCGTGACCGGAATAAGCGACCAGCGCATAACCGATAGCCAGTACGATAGTCCCGAGCACAATGACACGCTTGGTGCCCAGAACTTTATCACCCAACCAACCACCAATAGCGACCATTCCGTAGACCAGTGCACTGAAGGAAGAGAACAGGGTGATGGAGTCAGCTTCGGACATACCCAGCATTTTGACCAGGTAAACGGCCATGATGCCCTGGAGGCCGTAATAGCCAAAGCGCTCCCACAATTCGATTGAGAAAATCAGGTAGAACGATTTAGGTTGTTTGAAAGCATTCAGACTGATGCTTTCTGCTGGTTTATTGTTTGCAGTCGACACATATACCTCTTTTTTTACATCCCAATTTAATAGGAGTGTT
>DATERH010000326.1:0-11486 GCA_035271785.1 Buttiauxella sp. | reverse complement strand
CAAACAGACTGAACCCCGCGAACGTGATTTCCAGGTCGCCGGGTTAAAAGTCCCGCCGCACTCGATTGAAGCGGAACAGTCGGTGTTGGGCGGTTTAATGCTGGATAACGAACGCTGGGATGACGTCGCCGAGCGCGTCGTGGCGGAAGATTTCTACACCCGCCCGCACCGCCACATCTTTACCGAAATGGCGCGTCTGCAGGAGTCGGGCAGCCCGATCGACCTGATTACGCTCGCGGAATCGCTGGAGCGTCTTGGGCAACTCGACAGCTGCGGCGGATTTGCCTATCTGGCGGAACTGTCAAAAAACACGCCTAGTGCGGCGAACATCAGTGCTTATGCCGATATCGTGCGCGAACGTGCCGTCGTCCGCGAGATGATATCGGTGGCGAACGAGATCGCCGAGGCCGGTTTTGATCCGCAGGGTCGCACCAGCGAAGACCTGCTCGACCTTGCTGAGTCCCGCGTCTTTAAAATCGCCGAAAGCCGCGCCAATAAAGACGAAGGCCCGAAAAACATCGCCGATGTCCTCGATGCCACCGTGGCCCGTATCGAACAGCTGTTCCAGCAGCCGCACGATGGCGTCACGGGCGTGAACACCGGCTATGACGATTTGAACAAGAAAACTGCCGGCCTGCAGCCGTCGGATTTGATTATCGTCGCTGCGCGTCCGTCGATGGGTAAAACCACTTTTGCGATGAACCTCGTCGAAAACGCGGCGATGTTGCAGGATAAACCGGTACTGATCTTCAGTCTTGAGATGCCCTCCGAGCAGATCATGATGCGTTCCCTGGCATCGCTGTCGCGCGTGGA
The DNA here is from genome assembly GCA_035271785.1 of Buttiauxella sp. Lineage (GTDB taxonomy): Bacteria > Pseudomonadota > Gammaproteobacteria > Enterobacterales > Enterobacteriaceae > Buttiauxella. Next base: position 10,673 of record DATERH010000326.1, on the reverse strand, counting down.
TCAGACCCGCATCCGTACCGGTCAGCTCGACGATGAGGACTGGGCGCGCATCTCCGGCACCATGGGCATTCTGCTGGAAAAACGTAACATCTATATCGATGACTCTTCCGGCCTGACGCCGACGGAAGTTCGTTCCCGCGCGCGCCGTATCGCCCGTGAACATGGCGGTATCGGCCTTATCATGATCGACTACCTTCAGCTGATGCGCGTCCCGTCGCTTTCAGACAACCGTACGCTGGAAATTGCCGAGATTTCCCGCTCTCTCAAGGCGTTAGCCAAAGAGCTGCACGTGCCGGTCGTTGCGCTGTCGCAGCTGAACCGCTCCCTGGAACAACGTGCTGACAAGCGCCCGGTCAACTCCGACCTGCGTGAATCCGGCTCCATCGAGCAGGATGCCGACTTAATCATGTTCATCTACCGTGACGAAGTTTATAACGATAACAGTGACGAGAAAGGCATCGCGCAAATCATCCTCGGTAAACAGCGTAACGGCCCAATCGGCACCGTGCGTCTGACGTTTAACGGCCAGTTCTCGCGTTTCGATAATTACGCAGGCCCGCAATACGACGAAGACTAAATCCTCGTCATCCTTCGTGCCACAACTGCGCTGGCTGCGCTCACTCGCCCGAATCACTTACTTGCGTAAGCTCATCGGGACGAGTTCTCTTGCCGCCTTGTTGTGACGCGAATGATTTTGAGGATTTGCGTAATCAAATATTAAATTTTAGCAAGGAACGAACATGCAAGCGGCAACCGTAAAAATTAACCGCCGCGCTCTGCGACACAACCTGCAACGCCTGCGTGAACTGGCTCCTGCCAGCCGGATGGTGGCAGTAGTGAAAGCAAACGCATATGGGCATGGTCTGCTGGAGACTGCCCAAACCCTGGCTGATGCAGATGCATTTGGCGTCGCCCGTCTTGAAGAAGGTGTTCGTTTGCGGGCGGGGGGGATTACTCAGCCTATTTTGCTGCTTGAAGGATTCTTCAACGCAAGCGACCTGCCGACCATTGCCGAACAGAACTTCCAAACCGCAGTTCACTGCATCGAACAGCTCGAAGCGCTGGAGCATGCGGAACTTAGCCACCCGATTACCGTATGGATGAAGCTTGATACCGGAATGCATCGTTTGGGCATCCTGCCGCACGAAGCGGAAGCGTTCTATCAGCGCCTTTCTCGCTGTAAAAATGTCACTCAGCCGGTGAATATCGTCAGCCATTTTGCTCGCGCTGATGAGCCGGAATCCGACGCCACACTGCGTCAGCTCGATATATTCAATTCGTTTACCGCAGGCAAACCGGGGCAGCGTTCTATTGGCGCGTCTGGTGGCATCTTGCTGTGGCCTGATTCGCATATGGATTGGGTCCGTCCGGGCATTATCCTGTACGGCGTTTCACCTCTTGAGCAAAAACCGTGGGGCACAGACTTTGGCTTCCAACCGGTCATGTCACTGACCTCCAGCCTGATTGCTGTCCGTGAACACAAAGCGGGTGAAGCGGTAGGTTACGGCGGCACATGGATTGCTGAGCGCGATACGCGTCTGGGCGTGGTGGCGATTGGTTATGGTGACGGTTATCCGCGTGCAGCACCTTCTGGCACACCTGTGCTGGTGAATGGCCGGGAAGTGCCAATTGTCGGGCGTGTCGCAATGGACATGATTTGTGTCGACCTGGGCCCGCAATCAGAAGAAAAAGTGGGTGATAGCGTCGTGATGTGGGGAGGCAACCTCCCAGTTGAGCGGATTGCTGAAATTACAAAAGTGAGTGCTTACGAACTTATCACGCGCCTGACTTCAAGGGTTGCGATGGAATACCTGGATTAAAACCCTTTCATTTTTTCTTTTGTAGGGTAGATGACGCTAACGCTTATCCACCCTACAAATTCCCGCGATAAACCTCTCGATCTCTGCCCAACTTCCGGTTTACATTGGTTGTCCGCCACACTGTAAACCAGGAGAACCTCACCGTGTTTCAAAAAGTTGACGCCTATGCTGGCGACCCAATCCTTTCCCTGATGGAACGTTTCAAAGTTGATCCGCGCAGCGACAAGGTAAACCTCAGCATCGGTCTCTATTACAACGAAGATGGGGTAATCCCGCAGTTACAGGCTGTTGCTCAAGCTGAAGAACGTTTGAATTCTCAACCGCATGGCGCATCGCTGTATCTGCCGATGGAAGGCCTCAACAGTTATCGTAGTGCAATCGCACCCCTACTTTTTGGTGCAAACCATCCGGCACTGCTTGAAGGGCGTATCGCGACAATTCAAACGCTTGGCGGCTCCGGCGCGTTAAAAGTGGGTGCGGATTTCCTGAAAAGCTATTTCCCAAATTCGCAGGTGTGGGTCAGCGATCCGACCTGGGAAAACCATGTTGCAATCTTTGGTGGCGCTGGTTTTGAAGTGAATACCTACCCGTGGTTTGATAGTGAAACCAACGGTGTGCGCGTCGAAGCGTTGCTGGAAACCCTGCATACGCTACCTGCGCAAAGCATCGTGCTGCTGCATCCGTGCTGCCATAACCCGACAGGCTCTGACCTGACTGATGCACAGTGGGATGCAGTGGTTGAAATCCTGAAGGCACGCGAACTGATTCCGTTCCTCGACATCGCCTATCAGGGTTTCGGCGCGGGCATGGAAGAAGATGCCTACGCGATTCGCGCGGTTGCTAGTGCTGGGCTGCCTGCATTAGTCAGCAACTCGTTCTCGAAGATATTTTCAATGTATGGCGAACGTGTCGGTGGGTTGTCGGTCGTCTGTGAAGATGCTGACGCAGCAGGCCGGGTATTGGGTCAGTTGAAAGCCACCGTGCGTCGTAACTATTCCAGCCCGCCAAACTTTGGTGCGCAGGTTGTGGCTGCGGTGCTGAATGACGAAAAGCTGAAAACCAATTGGCTGGCCGAAGTTGAGACTATGCGTCGTCGTATTCTCGATATGCGCCAGGCATTGGTTTCCGTACTGAAGGCTGAAATGCCAGAGCGTAATTTTGATTACCTGCTGAAACAGCGCGGGATGTTCAGTTACACCGGCTTGAGTGCGGCACAGGTTGATCGTCTGCGTGACGAATTTGGTGTTTACCTGATTGCCAGTGGTCGTATGTGTGTCGCTGGGCTAAACAGCAATAACGTACAGCGCGTGGCGCAGGCATTTTCTGCAGTAATGTAAGTGCTTACTTACTTGTATTAAGCCCTCACCCTAACCCTCTCCCCCAGGAGAGGGCACTGGTCCGGTTTACTTCTTCTCACTCAGGGAGAAGGCCGGGATGAGGGTGGTTCTTCACAAATTCCATTCTGTGATCATCGCCTTTTTCTATGACAAAACCTGAAAAATTCCTTTTACTCACAGCCACTCGCGGGTATGTTCGGGTAGATTTTTGACCATTTGTTCCACTTTTCTAATGATAAAAACCGATTAAAAAGGGAAAACGATGCGTAAAATTACCCTGGCATTAAGTGCCGCGTGTTTGTTATTTGGATTGAATCAGTCTGTTATTGCTAAGGAATCTGCACCCGCACCACTGAATCCTGGTGTCACTGTTGCGCAGCTGGCGCAACAAGTCCCGATTCACTGGGTATCTGTCGCGCAAATTGAAAATAGCTTGTTAGGCCGTGCACCGATGGCGGTGGGTTTCGATATTGACGATACGGTACTTTTCTCAAGCCCTGGTTTCTATCGCGGGCAAAAAGAGTATTCCCCGGGTAAACAGGATTACCTGAAAAACCCTGCCTTCTGGGAAAAAATGAACAACGGTTGGGATGACTTCAGCATACCCAAAGAGGTCGCGAAAAATCTCATCGCGATGCACCTCAAACGCGGCGACAGTATTTACTTTGTCACCGGTCGTAGCCCAACGAAAACCGAAACCGTCACTCAAACACTGCAAAAAGATTTCCATATCCCGCATGGCCGGGTGAATCCGGTTATTTTTGCGGGTGACAATCCTGGGCAAAACACCAAAACCCAGTGGTTGGAGGATAAGAAAATCAAAGTGTTCTACGGTGATTCTGACGGTGATATCACTGCCGCTCAGGATATAGGTGCGCGCGGCATTCGCCTGTTACGAGCGTCCAACTCAAGTTATCAACCTTTGCCAAAAGCCGGTGCTTTTGGTGAGGAAGTGATTGTTAACTCTGAATATTAATTTTCCCGTCATACTTCGAGTTACAGCCGTGTTGGTTGCACTCACTTATCCCCAGTCACTGACTTTAGTCAGCGCCTGGGGATAAGTTCATTTGCCGCGTTGCTGCAATTCGAATTATTTAGAGAGGCATATATTTCTCTCTCAGCCCCCGGTTGCCGTTTTTTTAATCAAAATCCCCCTGTTGGGTTTTACTTTTGGCGAGTTGCTCGCACACTTAGAGGGGCCAGTTTCATGAACTGGGCACGACAACGTATCCACTGAAACAGGTAAAGGGGAATCAAAATGACCAACTCGGAGTTATTGCAATACTGCATGAACAAGCCCGGAGCGGAACAAATTGTTCATAGCGACTGGAAGGCAACACAAATTAAAGTAGCAGATGTGATGTACGCGATGGTACATGACGTGGAGCAGCGGCCAGCAGTTTCGTTAAAAGCAAGTCCGGCACTCGCTGACCTGTTACGTGAGCAACACAGCGATGTTTACCCTAGTGCACATCTTAATAAAGCACACTGGAGCACGGTTTATCTGGATGGGTCACTGCCTGATTCGCAGATTTATTATCTGGTGGATGCCTCTTATCAGCAGGCATTATCGCTGCTGCCAGATCAGACCCGGCAGCAGCTTTCTAACTGACTACTTCATACCCGTCATACTTCAAGTTGCATCATTGTTGGTGGCGTTCACTTACCCGAATCACTTACTAAAGTAAGCTCATCGGGATGCGTTCTCTTACCGCCTCGATGCCACTCGAATTATTTTGGGTATAGCAAAGGCTTGAGGAAGTGCGCGGTATGCGACGCTTCGCACTGGGCGACAGTCTCTGGCGTACCGGAAACGAGAATTTCGCCGCCACCGCTGCCACCTTCTGGGCCGAGGTCGACAATCCAATCTGCAGTTTTAATCACGTCCAGATTGTGCTCGATAACCACAATGGTATTGCCCTGATCGCGCAACTGATGCAGAACTTCCAACAACTGCTGGATATCGGCAAAGTGCAGGCCAGTGGTTGGCTCATCAAGGATATACAACGTCTGTCCGGTGCCACGCTTAGAAAGCTCACGCGCCAGTTTCACACGCTGTGCTTCACCACCTGACAAGGTTGTCGCAGACTGGCCAAGACGAATGTAAGACAGGCCCACGTCGATTAACGTTTGCAGCTTACGTGCCAGCGCAGGTACGGCATCAAAGAACTCACGAGCATCTTCAATAGTCATATCCAGCACTTCGTGGATGCTTTTGCCTTTGTACTTAATCTCCAGCGTTTCGCGGTTGTAGCGTTTGCCGCGGCACTGATCGCATGGAACATAAATATCCGGTAAGAAGTGCATCTCGACTTTGATAACACCATCGCCCTGGCACGCTTCGCAGCGCCCGCCACGTACGTTAAAGCTGAAACGCCCTGGTGTATAACCCCGCGCGCGGGATTCCGGCACGCCCGCAAACAGTTCACGCACGGGTGTAAACACACCGGTGTAAGTTGCCGGGTTGGAACGCGGAGTACGGCCAATCGGGCTTTGGTCGATATCAATAACTTTATCGAAATGCTCCAGGCCGTGAACTTCTCGGTACGGCGCCGGTTCCGCGAGCGTTGCCCCGTTCAACTGGGTTTGCGCAATCGGGAAAAGCGTATCGTTAATCAGCGTGGATTTACCTGAACCAGACACCCCGGTGACACAGGTGAACAAACCTACTGGTAGCGTCAGGGTCACATCTTTCAGGTTGTTACCTTTCGCGCCAACCAACTTCAACACTTTCTCAGGATCGGCTGCAACACGGGTCTTCGGTACGGAGATTTCACGCTTGCCGCTGAGGAACTGCCCGGTGAGAGATTCTGGCACTGCCATAATATCTTCCAGTGAGCCTTCAGCGACAACCTGGCCGCCGTGCACACCAGCACCAGGGCCGATATCGATAATATGGTCTGCGGCGCGAATCGCATCTTCGTCGTGCTCAACCACAATCACAGTATTCCCGAGGTCGCGCAGGTGAATCAGGGTTTCCAGCAGGCGTTCGTTATCACGCTGATGCAGACCGATAGACGGTTCATCCAACACGTACATCACGCCGACAAGACCTGCACCAATCTGGCTTGCCAGACGAATACGCTGCGCTTCACCACCGGAGAGGGTTTCTGCGGAACGTGAAAGTGACAGGTAATTCAGACCGACGTTAACCAGGAATTTCAGGCGATCACCAATCTCTTTCAGCACTTTCTCAGCGATTTGCGCCCGCTGGCCGCTGAGTTTCATGTTCTGGAAAAACTCCATTGCATGACCAATGCTCATATCAGAGATGGTCGGCAACGGGGTATTTTCGACAAACACATGGCGTGCTTCACGACGCAGACGCGTACCTTCACAGCTTGAACATGAACGGTTGCTGATAAATTTCGCCAGCTCTTCGCGCACTGCGGAAGACTCTGTCTCTTTATAGCGGCGTTCCATATTATGTAAAACGCCTTCGAACGGATGACGGCGCACCGACGTATCACCACGATCGTTTATATATTTGAATTCAATGCTTTCTTTACCCGAACCGCTTAGCACCACGTTTTTCACGCTGGCGCTCAGTTCATTCCACGGTGATTCGATATCGAATTTGTAATGCTCCGATAGAGAACGCATCATCGTGAAGTAATAAAAGTTACGACGATCCCAGCCGCGAATCGCACCGCCAGCAAGCGAAAGCTCACCGTTTTGCACTACACGCTCAGGGTCGAAATACTGCTGCACGCCAAGCCCATCACAGGTTGGGCAAGCACCGGCTGGGTTGTTGAATGAAAACAGGCGTGGTTCCAACTCGCGCATGCTATAGCCGCAAATCGGGCAGGCAAAGTTTGCCGAGAACAGCAACTCTTCGGCTTTTACGTCGTCCATATCCGCGACCACCGCAGAACCACCGGATAAATCCAGCGCGGTCTCAAACGACTCGGCCAGGCGCTGGGCTAAATCTTCGCGCACTTTGAAGCGGTCAACCACCACTTCAATGGTATGTTTTTTCTGTAATTCCAGCTTTGGCGGATCTGAAAGATCGCAGACTTCGCCATCGATCCTTGCGCGGATATAACCCTGGCTTGCGAGGTTTTCCAGCGTTTTGGTGTGCTCGCCTTTTCTGTCTTTAATGATGGGGGCGAGCAGCATCAGGCGCTTGCCTTCTGGCTGCGCTAAAACGTTATCGACCATCTGGCTGACCGTTTGTGCCGCCAGCGTGACATCGTGATCCGGGCAGCGAGGCTCACCCACGCGGGCATACAGCAGGCGCAGGTAGTCATGAATTTCAGTGATGGTGCCGACAGTTGAACGCGGGTTATGGGATGTGGATTTCTGCTCGATAGAAATCGCAGGCGACAAACCTTCTATGTGGTCAACATCCGGCTTTTCCATCAACGACAGGAACTGACGTGCATAGGCGGAGAGGGACTCTACGTAACGACGCTGCCCCTCGGCGTATAAGGTGTCGAAAGCCAGTGAGGATTTGCCAGAACCCGAAAGCCCAGTCACGACAATCAGCTTGTCGCGTGGGATCACGATATTGATATTTTTGAGATTGTGGGTGCGGGCGCCCCGAACTTCGATCTTATCCATTCACCTTTCCCGGTTTAAACGCTTTTTGCCAGGCCGCACTGGAGGCCGCCGACGATCACAAACGGCTAATTATGACACAATAAAACCTGAATGAATATCCAGTGTTTTAATGCAACAATGTATACCTCAGCGACATTCTGGAATGCATCCCGCAGCTATAAAGATTAGAGGTGGCGTGGTAGAATCGAGGGTTTACACTATTCATTAAACGTTTCAGGAGACACGATCATGGCCAGCAGAGGCGTAAACAAGGTGATTCTCGTCGGGAATCTGGGTCAAGACCCGGAAGTACGCTACATGCCAAATGGTGGCGCAGTTGCCAACATTACTCTGGCCACGTCAGAGTCCTGGCGCGATAAGCAAACCGGCGAAACCAAAGAAAAGACTGAATGGCACCGTGTAGTGCTGTTCGGCAAACTGGCAGAAGTGGCGGGTGAATACCTGCGTAAAGGCTCCCAGGTTTATATCGAAGGTGCATTGCAAACGCGTAAATGGACTGACCAGGCTGGCGTTGAAAAATACACCACCGAAGTCGTGGTTAACGTTGGCGGCGTCATGCAAATGCTGGGTGGCCGTGCAGCAGGCGGAGCTCCAGCTGGTGGCGGTAACCCTGGTCAGCAGCAAGGTGGTTGGGGTCAGCCTCAGCAACCGCAGCAGGCTGGCAACCAGTTCAGCGGCGGCGCACAACCTCGCCCGCAGCAGAGCGCACCAGCACCCTCTAACAATGAACCACCAATGGACTTCGACGACGATATTCCATTCTGATATTTGGAATATTTCGTGATTAAAAACCTCGCGAAAGCGTAACACCGTTAGTTTAAGAACGAGATATCCGGGGCGAATACCGGGTTTGGCGTCCCTCCGGGAACCAAATCCCGGTGTTTCCCCTCATTCAATGGCTTAAGTGAACGGTGTTACGTGAAAGCGGGTTTTTTTTAAGTTAAAAAAATATCCTGAACACATAAAGACTATGGCGGCCATGGTGCTAATCCGCAGCGTACCATTGACCCTATTGTGACAGGCGCTGTATTCATTACCGCGCTGCAAACTACTGTTTCCCCCAAATGCATCGAGCACCGTTTCAGAAATCGCTTTCCTGTATTGATGCTGCTTTTTACCCCCCCATGCCAGAAAAAGCTGTCACGACGCAGTAAAAATAGATCAAAAAATAAACTCAATTAAACATTATGAAAACAATTAGTTAAACTTTAATCTTCATTTGAAGCTTTTTAATCATGTCGTGCTGATCACAAAATAGACAGCCAGTGGTTGAGTTTAACTATTCACTTAATCAATATGCTTTCTCGACGCAGTAGCCGATGAGAGCAGCAAAATGAACAAATTATTTGTTGGCGTTGATGTGGGTTCCGCGAGTGTCCGTGCGGGTATTTTCACTATGAAAGGGACTCGTCTGGCATTTTCTGTTCGTCCTATCCAGCAGTTTCACTACCCGCCAAATCGTGTCGAACAATCCTCCAGCGATATCTGGCAACAGGTCTGTACCACCGTGCGTGAAGCCATGGGCCTTGCAGGTGTGCAACCTAAACAAGTCGCCTCCATTGGTTTCGATGCCACCTGTTCACTGGTTGCTGTGGGCTCACGCGGCCAGCCTGTGGCAGTAGGTGAAGAAGGGAATGCCGATCACGACATTGTGATGTGGATGGATCACCGCGCAGGAGAAGAAACTCAACGTATCAACGAAACGAATGATTCCGCGCTGCAATACGTCGGCGGTCAGGTCAGCATTGAAATGGAATTACCCAAGATTCTGTGGCTGAAAAATCACTTTCCTGAGCGTTACGCTTCCACCTGGCGTTTCTTCGATTTAGCGGATTATCTGGTGTGGCGCGCCACGGGCATTGATGCCGCGGGTGTCTGCGCGCTGACCTGCAAATGGAACTATCTGGCTCATGAAGAGCGCTTTAGTCAAAGTTTGCTGGATGCTGTTGAATTAACTGATTTAGTTAACAAAATCCCACCGGATATTATTCATATTGGGCAGTCGGTCGGCACACTGCGTAGCGATGTGGCGGCACAGTTAGGTTTAACCACCGATACCGTCGTCGCCAGTGGTTTGATTGACGCCCATGCTGGCGGTTTGGCGCTTGTGGCAGCCTCACCTGAAGCCAATCTTGCGATAATCAGCGGCACCTCAAACTGCCATATGATTGCTAGCCAGCAAGCCAAATCCGTCCCGGGTGTCTGGGGGCCATATTTTGCTGCCATGTACCCAGGCTGGTGGCTGAACGAAGGTGGACAAAGTGCGGCGGGTGCGTTGGTCGATTGGACATTGAAGCAAAGTGACGCGTGGCCTGAATTAGAAAATGACGCCGCCGAACTGGGTTGTAGCGTTTATCATATCCTCAACCAGTGGGTTGCCAGGCTCGAAAAGGTTGAACCTTACCCGACGCGCCAACTGCATATTCTGGCGGACCACCACGGTAATCGTTCACCGCGTTCGAATGCTGAAGCTAAAGGCATGGTCGCTGGGTTAACCCTGGAAAAAGGGCAACACGCTCTGGCTCGATTGTACCTCGCCACATTACAAGCCATTGCTTATGGCACACGGCACATCATCGACACTATGGAACAAAACGGCCAGCGCATTGATTCCATCACGTTGTGTGGTGGGGCAAGCAAAAATCCGTTGTGGTTGCGCGAATACGCCAATGCAACTGGACGAACCATCCACCTCGTTGAAGAAGAAGACGCCGTCACGTTAGGTGCGGCACTCAATGGCGCTGTCGCTTGCAAGGCATTCACCCATTTTTCTACTGCGGCTAAAGCCATGGTCAGACTCGATAAGACCATTGAACCGGACACCGCGCACCGCTCTTTCCACGATGCAAAATATCAGGTGTACCTGCAAATGTATCAGGATCAGCAGCGCTATCAGGCTGTTATGCAGCAATACCTCGTGGCCAATTAATTACATAAAAGGAATAAGAACGTG
>DATERH010000325.1:0-3113 GCA_035271785.1 Buttiauxella sp. | reverse complement strand
CTGGGTGGCAGCAGGCTTTGTGATTTTCCGTATCCTTGATATATGGAAGCCGTGGCCAATCCGCTGGTTTGACCGCAACATTCACGGCGGAATGGGGATCATGGTGGATGATATCGTCGCGGGTGTTATTTCTGCGGGGGTGATTTATCTGATTGGGCACCATTGGCCGATTGGCCTGTTCTAATGTGAGGCTGGTGGCTCTGTTTTGATGAGTATTGAGATGGCGGGTTAGCTTGAGCAACCCGCCATTTTTTTACTTAAATCCAACCTTTTCATGCGGGCGGTAAACTGTTTCCAGCTCGGCTATCTCTTCAGGCTCCAGCGTTAAATCTACAGCCGCCAGTAAATCATCCAGTTGATGTTCACGAGACACGCCAATAATTGGCGCGGCAATACCCGGCTTACTTAGCAACCACGCCAGCGCCACTTGCGCGCGCGTAACGCCTTTATCTGCCGCAACATGGGTCAGTCGCTCCGCGATTAACGCATCGTTTTCTTCGCTGCTGTCGTAGAGATTTTTACCGACTTCATCGGAAACTGAACGTGCGGTGGTCTCACCCCATGGACGAGTCAGTTTGCCCCGAGCCAATGGGCTCCATGGGATCACAGCGATCCCTTGTTCGTAGCACAGCGGCAGCATATCGAGTTCTTCTTCACGATAGATCAGATTATAGTGATCCTGCATGCTGACAAAACGTGCCCAGCCATGTTGATCCTGCAAAGCTAGCGCTTGGGCCAACTGTGAACTGTGCATCGACGAAGCGCCGATATATCGCGCTTTACCTGCTTTCACCACGTCATTGAGCGCTTCAAGGGTCTCTTCAATTGGCGTGTTGTAATCCCAGCGATGGATTTGGAATAGGTCGACGTAATCGGTTCCAAGGCGGCGTAGGCTGTCATCGATCGAACGCATAATCTGCGCACGCGAAAGGCCTTCTGCTAAATCACCAACCGGGAAGTAAACTTTGGTGGCGAGCACGGCATCTTCACGGCGCATGAAATCTTTCAGGGCGCGTCCGACAATCTCTTCGCTGCTACCGTCGGAATAGCTATTGGCGGTATCAAAGAAATTAATGCCGTTATCGATAGCATGTTTGATGATAAGGCGGCTGCTGTCTTCGGGAAGTGTCCAGGCGTGATTACCACGGTCTGGCTCACCATAGGTCATACAACCCAGACAAAGACGCGAAACCCTGAGGTCTGTTTTTCCTAACGTGTTGTATTGCATGGCTCCACTCCTGCATAATTTTACTCGTCATACTTTCGAGCCGCAGGGGTGGTGGCTGTATTCGTTCACCCCAGTCACTTACTTTAGTAAGCTCCTGGGGATCCTCTCTTTTGCCGCCTTCCTACAACTCATATTATTTAGAGTAATAACAATCGTTACTAAGCATAGCAGGAGTGGAGCAGGGGATTATTTAAGCCAGTCGCGGATCTTCGTTTCCATACCGATGGCATCCAGGCCGATAGCCGCACGGGCTTCTTCCTGTGTACCTTGTGGAATAAAGTAATCTGGTAACCCAATATTCAGAACTGGCACCACTCTACGGTTAGTCATCAGAACTTCATTAACCCCGCTACCAGCACCACCCATCACAGCATTTTCTTCGATGGTGACCAGCGATTCGTGGCTGGCTGCTAATTCAAGAATTAACGCTTCATCAAGCGGCTTCACAAAACGCATGTCGACCAGTGTCGCATTGAGTGATTGTGCAACGGCTTCGGCTTCTGGCAACAGCGTGCCAAAGTTCAGCAGGGCGATTTTTTCACCTTCGCGCTTCTTCACCCCTTTGCCAATTGGCAAAGATTCCAGCGGTTGCAACTCCGCACCAGTGCCATTGCCACGCGGGTAACGTACAGCACATGGACCATCATTGTAGTGATAACCGGTGTGCAGCATCTGGCGGCATTCGTTCTCATCGCTTGGCGTCATGATGACCATTTCTGGAATGCAGCGCAGGAAGGAGATGTCGAACGCCCCTTGGTGGGTTTGCCCGTCAGCACCGACTATCCCCGCGCGATCAATGGCAAATAACACAGGCAGCTTCTGGATAGCCACATCATGAATCACTTGATCATAAGCGCGTTGTAGGAAGGTCGAGTAAATCGCCACAACCGGTTTGTAACCGCCAATCGCAAGGCCTGCCGCGAAAGTCACGGCGTGCTGTTCAGCGATGGCAACATCAAAATATTGCGACGGATACTGGCGTGAAAACTCCACCATGCCTGAACCTTCACGCATCGCAGGCGTCACCGCCATCAACTTGTCGTCTTTGGCTGCGGTTTCGCATAACCAGTTACCGAAGATTTTCGAATAGCTTGGTAAGCCACCGGCTGTTTTCGGTAACGTTCCGCTTTGCGGATCAAATTTAGGCACCGCATGAAAACTGATCGGGTCTTTTTCAGCAGGGGCATAACCACGACCTTTCTTGGTCATGATATGCAAGAATTGCGGGCCGCTCAGGTCACGCATGTTTTTGAGCGTATTGACCAGGCCGACAACATCATGCCCATCGACTGGGCCAATGTAGTTAAAGCCCAGTTCTTCAAACAACGTCCCCGGCACCACCATGCCTTTCAGGTGTTCTTCGGTGCGTTTGAGCAGTTCTTTAATCGGCGGTACGCCCGAGAAAACTTTCTTCCCGCCTTCACGCAGCGAAGAATAGAGTTTGCCGGAAAGCAGCTGGGCGAGGTGGTTGTTCAACGCGCCGACATTTTCGGAAATCGACATTTCGTTGTCGTTGAGGATAACCAGCATATTTGGGCGAATATCACCGGCATGGTTCATCGCTTCAAACGCCATACCTGCGGTGATTGCACCATCACCAATCACACAAACGGTACGACGGTTTTTGCCTTCTTTTCCCGCTGCAACCGCAATACCAATTCCGGCACTGATTGACGTCGAGGAGTGACCCACGCTAAGTACGTCATATTCGCTCTCGGCGCGCCAGGGGAAGGGGTGCAAGCCACCTTTCTGGCGGATAGTGCCAATTTTGTCACGACGGCCAGTAATGATTTTATGCGGATAAGCCTGATGACCGACATCCCAGATCAACTGGTCGAACGGGGTGTTATACACATAGTGAAGCGCCACGGTCAGTTCTACCGTG
>DATERH010000324.1:0-8121 GCA_035271785.1 Buttiauxella sp. | reverse complement strand
CCTGCATGCTTGAGCGGGCCGATAAACGCAAGGTTCATCACCTGAGTCATAATCAGCGTCACGATGGCAATTTTGACCGGCGTTTTGATGTCCTGGCGCGAATAAAAACCCGGAGCCAGCACCTTCACCACAATCAACCCCATCAAGCCGACGGAGTATGCCACCAGTGCACGTTGCGTCATCAATGCATCAAAGGCGGTGAATTTACCGTACTGAAACAGCGAAACCGTCAGCGGTTTGGCAAGGATCCCCAACGCCACAGCACTAGGTAATGCCAGCAGGAAACATAAACGCAGCCCCCAATCCATCAGGCGCGAGTATTCATCATGGTTACCACTGGCAAAACTTTTCGCCAGCGAAGGCAACAGAATAGTGCCCAGTGCCACACCCAACACACCAGATGGGAACTCCATCAAACGGTCAGCGTAATACATCCAGGAAACTGAGCCGGAGGCGAGGAAAGAGGCAAAAATGGTGTTGATGATTAATGAAATCTGGCTGACGGACACACCAAGAATGGCAGGCCCCATCTGCTTGATAACTCGCATCGCGCCTGCATCTTTCAGGTTTACACGCGGCAGAACCAGCATGCCAATCTTTTTCAGATGCGGTAACTGATACGCCAATTGCAGTACGCCACCTACCGTAACTGCCCAGGCCAGCGCCATAATCGGTGGGTTAAAGTACGGTGCGGCAAACAGTGCGAAACCGATCATGCTGAGGTTCAGGAAGGTCGGTGCAAAAGCCGGAACCGAGAAACGATTCCAGGTGTTAAGAATTGCGCCGCATAACGAAGCCAGTGAGATCAGGAAAATATACGGGAAGGTTATCCGCAGCAAGCTGGACGTCAGGTTGAATTTGTCTACGGTATCGGCAAAACCAGGAGCTGTGACCAGAATCACCCACGGAGCCGCAATCATGCCGATGACAGTCACCACCGCCAGTGCGAGTGTCAGCAACCCTGCGACATAAGAGACAAATACACGTGTGGCATCTTCGCCCTGCTTACTTTTGTACTCAGCAAGGATCGGCACAAATGCTTGCGAGAATGCTCCTTCGGCAAAAATACGACGCAAGAGGTTAGGTAATTTGAATGCCACAAAAAAGGCATCCGTCGCCATCCCGGCCCCAAAAACCCTTGCCACAATGGCGTCACGTGCAAATCCCAACACGCGAGAAAACATCGTCATCGAGCTGACTGCTGCCAGCGATTTTAATAGATTCATTGATTATGTGGTTCCACAAACATCAACGCCTGCAAGGCAGGCGTTGTTAAGGGGCATTTCGTTCAGGCGCTTAGTCTACCGATACACCGCTGAAATACTATCGCATTATTCAGTCATGGCTTCGCGCCAGAGCTTTTCAACTATGCGCTGCGCCATGAGCGCTTGTTCGCCCGAGGTTTCAGGAACTGTCTGATTTGCAACACTTTCAAGGAAATGACGCACACAACCCGTAAAACCACGCTGTTCAAGCGTAGATTGCCAGCCAGGAATGGGGTGATGGACAACCCCATTTGCGCACTCTTCGCGCCATTCACGCATATCCGTCACTTCAAATAACCCACCGTCTGTGACAGCTTGCACCCATTCACGCTGGCTTCCTGCACGGCGATGCATGCTGGTGGTGATTTGCAGATTACCCCGGGCAAAATGATGTTCAGCAAACAGCATCTGCCCTCGTTCGTTAGTCTGCAACGTCCCGCTTTGTAATTGCGCTTGCGCGCCACCCAACCACAGTGCGGTATCGACAACATGCAGATAATCGTCAAGCAATGTGAAGTGCAAATCGTTTGGCCCGACGCTGTCAGCACGGTGTTTGTCCATGCGCAACGAGGCGCCATTTACCAGTTTCGCTTTCAAATCACGATACAACGGTGAAAAACGGCGGTTAAAGCCCACCATTAGCGTGCGCTTTTGCTGCTGTGCCATTTCCACTAAACGCTCGGCATCCTCAAGATTTTCTGCCAGCGGCTTATCCACACAAACATTGACGCCCGCTTGCAACAATTCACTGACTACTGCGTAGTGGCTGCTGGTGGCGCTGTGGACAAATACCGCATCACACTGCGCGGCCAGTTCCGCAATAGACGAAACGTAAGGAATTCGATAAGCATCACAAACTGTTTGTGCTTTGGCACGAGTTGGGGAGAATGCGCCCTGTAGTGTCCAGTCAGTGGAGGCCGCTAACACCGGCAGCCACGCTTTTTGGGCAATCCCACCCAAACCAACAATGCCGACGCGAAGTTTAGTCATTCATTAATCTCCAGGATGTGCGAGCAGTGAGTCCAGACGTTGCTTGAGCTCGGCAACTTCATTTTCAAGCAGTTCTACACGGGCGGTTAAATCATCTGCCGGCGCCGCAGCACTTTCGGATGCAACAACTTGTGACATATCAACTTCACCGCTGAACAGGTGCATATAGCGGCTTTCACGTTTGCCAGGCTCACGCGGTAAACGCACGACGAAGGGGCCATCTTCACGGTTGACGAGATGTTCGAGCGTCGTTTCAACTTGCGCCATATCACTGAATTCGAACATTCTTCCGGCGCGAGAACGCAACTCCCCCGGCGTTTGAGCGCCACGTAATAACAGAATCGTCACTACCGCCACTTCAGCCGCCGTAAGCTTCAGGTCGCCAAATTCAGAATTGCAGAATCGTTGTTCATACTTTGTCACGCGATTACCAAACCCGCTGACTGTGCGCAAAAAGTGGCGCTTGACCAGCGTATCCAGCGTTTCTTGCACATCATGCTCTTTCAGATCCATGACCGGTTCGCGGTTGGTTTTCTGATTACACGCCGTCACGACACCGTTGACCGACATCGGATATTGTTCAGGGGTAGTCACCTGCTTTTCCATCAGGCTACCCACAACTCGCGCTTCAACCGCAGTTAACTGATATTTCATTTCACGTCCTTAACGGCCAGGGGTCCATTCTTTGGTGGTGAGAGCAGTCAGAACATGATCCCGCCACACACCATCAATCAGTAAATATTCTTTGGCATAACCTTCTTTTTCAAAACCGAGGCGAGCCAGGAGGTCGCCGCTGCGCTGGTTATGCGGCATATAGTTCGCCATGATGCGATGAATATGCTGACTGCGCTGCATGTAACGAATCGCGGTGGTCAGCGCTTCAAACATTAAGCCCTGGCCCTGCCATTTTTCACCCAGCGAATACCCCAGATAACAGGCATGAAATGAGCCACGCACCACGTTTGAGAAATTGGCGACGCCACGGATCTCTTTTTCTTCGGCATCGAGCAGCGCAAAGTAATAGGCGCTACCTTGTTTGTGCATTTCGCTGATCATGCCCAGCCGCGCTTGCCAACCGGACGGATAGCAATGGCTGTCATCACGAATCGGTTCCCAGGGTTTCAGGAACTGACGGTTTTCGGCGTAATAATCTGCCAGACGCCAGGCATCTCGCTCGTACACCAGACGCACCACCAGGCGGTCGGTTATTAAGCGTACTTTCGGCACGTTACTGCGGTAGCCAAACATGTTCACCCCTACCTCTCACATCTCATATTTTTCTTAGGCAACGTAATTACTATACCTGTGGCTGGCTGCGGAAGGAAAACAACAACATGTAGATTTTTCATATGCTCACCCTTTTTCGATTAAAGAGTTCAATCGAAGGCTTAGATTGATTAAAAAATATTGTCACTTCAGTGACTGTCAAAAACGCTACGGGCAGTAGAGAATAGAGGTTCATCACACTTTTAAAGTTCCCAGGAGGGGAGATGTCACGGGTAGCGCAGGCAAGGAGCCTGGGTAAATACTTCTTATTGCTCGATAACATGTTAGTTGTATTAGGCTTCTTCGTGGTTTTCCCTCTTATTTCCATTCGCTTTGTCGACCAAATGGGCTGGGCTGCGCTCATGGTCGGTATTGCGCTCGGCCTGCGACAACTCACACAGCAGGGATTGGGGATTTTTGGCGGTGCCATTGCTGACCGCCTCGGCGCAAAACCCATGATTGTCACCGGTATGCTGTTACGCGCGGTTGGGTTTGCCACAATGGCTATCGCCCACGAACCATGGCTGCTGTGGTTATCTTGTTTTATCTCCGGTATCGGCGGCACATTATTCGACCCGCCGCGCGCAGCCCTGGTGGTTAAGCTGGTACGCCCACATCAACGAGGGCGCTTCTTCTCAATTCTGATGATGCAAGACAGCGCAGGCGCGGTAATTGGTGCACTGCTCGGCAGTTGGTTGCTGCAATACGATTTCAGCCTGGTATGTGGTGTCGGAGCGTTGATGTTTGTGATTTGCGCTATCGTCAACGCCTGGTTACTGCCTGCATATAAACTGTCCACTATCCGCACGCCGATGCTTGAAGGGATGGGTCGAGTACTGCGTGACAAGAGGTTTGTCACCTATGTGCTGACGCTTGCAGGTTATTACATGCTGGCGGTGCAGGTGATGTTGATGCTACCGATTATGGTCAACGAAATCGCAGGAACGCCTGCTGCCGTGAAGTGGATGTATGCTATTGAAGCTGCGCTGTCGTTAACTCTGCTCTACCCCATTGCGCGTTGGAGTGAAAAACGTTTTCGCCTTGAACAGCGCTTGATGGCAGGTTTGTTCCTGATGACATTAGCGATGCTGCCGATGGGGTTAACTCAAAACCTCCAGCAACTGTTGACGCTGATCTGCGTGTTCTACATTGGCTCAATCATTGCTGAACCCGCACGCGAAACTCTTGGCGCATCCCTCGCCGACTCCCGCGCTCGCGGAAGCTATATGGGATTCAGCCGGCTAGGTTTAGCCATTGGTGGCGCTTTAGGGTATGCCGGTGGCGGTTGGCTATATGACGCCGGCAAAAGTATTAATCAGCCGGAACTCCCGTGGGTGATGCTCGGGATTATTGGTGTGATAACGCTGATTGCACTGTGGTGGCAATTTAGCGCAAAACCGGTCGAGCCTTCTATGCTCGAACCTGGTAACTAGTTTGCAGTCCTGATTTTCCTCTACCATACTGAAAAGTTGACGAATTTAGTCCGCAAGTCGAAATGGAGGAATAACGTGAAGCTTTATATCTACGATCACTGCCCTTTCTGCCTCAAAGCGCGCATGATTTTTGGCTTAAAGAATATCCCCATTGAGCTGAATGTTCTGCTAAATGACGATGAAGTCACCCCGACAAAAATGGTTGGCAAGAAAGTGGTGCCCATCTTGCAAAAAGATGACAGCCGCTATATGCCAGAAAGCATGGATATTGTGCATTACGTCGATTCACTCGACCATGAACCCTTGCTGACGGGGAGTACAAATGCAGCCATTAGTGACTGGTTGCGCCATGTAAATATCTATGTTCAACAGCTGATCACTCCACGTATCGCTAAGGCACATTTTGATGAGTTCGCCACGCCACAAGCGCGCGCTTATTTCGCTAACAAGAAAGAGGCAATGATCGGTTCTTTTGCTGATCACCTCTCGCATTCACCGGGTCTTATCAAAAAAATCTCTGATGATCTCCGCAAGCTCGATAAGCTCATAGTGCAACCTAATGCCGTCAATGGTGAGCTCTCCGATGATGATATTCATCTGTTCCCACTACTGCGTAACCTGACGCTGGTTGCCGGGATTGAGTGGCCAAGTCGTGTGGCCGAATACCGCGATAATATGGCCAAACAGACGCAAATTAATCTGCTTTCGTCCCATGCAATTTAACCATTGTTGAGGCTTTCCCGGCGGGCGGGTAAACAGAAAGCTCACCCGCCGCAATCCCTCTAACAACACTTTAAATCAGTTATTCAGCTTTTTCCGGTAGCACTGACTGCACTATTCGATCATGATGTTTTATGTCAGGATCTGTTTCCAAAGCAGCATGTTAAGGTACTCCATGAAAAAGATAGTTTTAGCTGTAGCATTGATGCTCAGCGGTTTAGTGGTGGGTTGTAACCAGCTAACGCAATACACTGTCAGTGAACAGGAAATCAACCAAGCGCTGCAAAAACGTAATAATTTTTCTAAAGATATTGGCCTACCTGGTGTTGCCGATGCCCATATTGTTTTAACTAATTTATCCAGTGCGATTGGCCGTGAAGAAGCGAATAAAGTCACGTTAACAGGGGATGCTAACCTTGAGATGACTTCGCTGTTCGGTAATCAAAAAGCCAACATCAAGCTGAAACTCAAAGCGTTGCCAACCTTCAATAAAGAGCAAGGTGCTATCTATTTGCAAGAAATGGAAGTCGTAAACGCGACCGTTGAGCCTGAGAAAATGCAGACCATTGTCCAGACACTCATTCCTTATCTGAATCAGTCGTTACGCAATTACTTCAACCAGCAGCCGGCTTACGTTTTGGGCGAAGATCGTAGTACCGGTGAAAACCTGGCTAAAAAATACGCCAAAGGTATTGAGGTTAAACCGGGACAAATTGTTATCCCCTACACTGAGTAACGCTTTCTATACGGGGGAGGACTTCACCTCCCCAATAAAATGGTGCAAAGCAAAACGTTTGCGCTTATCCTTTGTGTCCGGCACAAATCATCATTAAATCCTTCCTAGCCGGAGCACTTTCATGACCGTATTACCCCAGGTATTAAAAATTCGCCGCCCAGACGACTGGCATATTCACCTGCGTGATGGTGAGATGTTAAAAACGGTGGTGCCTTATACCAGCGAAATTTATGGTCGCGCGATCGTCATGCCAAATCTTGTGCCACCAGTCACAACGGTCGAGGCCGCAATTGCCTATCGCCAGCGTATTCTGGATGCCGTACCGCAAGGGCATAATTTCGAGCCTTTGATGACCTGCTATCTCACCGACTCTTTAGACCCGAACGAAGTTGAGCGTGGGTTTAATGAAGGCGTGTTTACCGCGGCAAAACTCTATCCTGCCAATGCGACCACTAACTCAAGCCATGGTGTTACCAGCACCGCCGCGATTTTATCGGTACTTGAGCGTATGCAAAAAATCGGCATGCCACTGCTTATCCACGGTGAAGTGACTCATGCTGATATTGATATTTTTGACCGAGAGGCACGTTTCATTGAAACCGTCATGGAACCGCTTCGCCAACAATTGCCGGAACTGAAAGTGGTGTTCGAACACATCACGACCAAAGATGCTGCGCAGTATGTGAAGGAAGGAAATTCCCTGTTGGGCGCGACGATTACGCCACAGCACCTGATGTTTAACCGCAACCACATGCTGGTTGGTGGCGTGCGCCCTCACCTGTATTGCTTGCCGATTTTAAAACGCAGCGTTCATCAGGAAGCGTTACGTGAACTGGTTGCCAGTGGATGTGACCGTGTATTCCTCGGCACAGATTCCGCACCACACGCGCGTCATCGTAAAGAAGCTAGCTGTGGTTGTGCGGGTTGCTTTAACGCCCCGTCTGCTCTGGGTGCTTACGCGACTGTCTTTGAAGAAATGAACGCCCTTGACCACTTTGAAGCTTTCACTTCGCTTAATGGCCCAAGTTTCTATGGTCTGCCAGTAAACGAAGAAACCATTGAACTGATACGTACTCCGGTACAAATGCCAGAAACTATCGCCACTAGCGACGACAGCATCGTGCCGTTCCTCGCGGGTGAGCAAGTAAACTGGTCAGTAAAAGCTTAAATTTAACGCCTCCTGTTGCATACCCAACAATATAGCTGTATAAATATCCAGTATATTATTGACTCTAAATAATTCGAGTTGCATCGCGGCGGCAAGAGAACGACAAATTCGTCGGGAACGAATTTGACCAGCCAGAGGCTGGCCTCCGGTGAGAGACAGAATGTCTCTCATTAATCACGATGAGCTTACATAGGTAAGTGATTCGTGTGAGTGAACGCAGCCAACAAAGGGGCAACTTGAAGTATGACGGGTTCTACAGGGGGTTGTTATGCGTATTGAAGTCACTATTGCCAAAACTACATCTCTGCCACCAGGCGCTATTGATGCGCTTGCTAACGAATTGTCGCGCCGAATTACTCAGCATTACCCTGAAAACGAAAACCACGTTCAGGTGCGTTATGCTGCTGCCAATAATTTGTCGGTGTTAGGCGCCAGTAAAGAAGATCGCGAACGTATTAGTGAAATATTGCAAGAGACCTGGGAAAGCGCTGACGACTGGTTTGCTGCGGATTAAAAAATCATCATGAAAGGGGGTCGACTTAA
>DATERH010000323.1:0-9601 GCA_035271785.1 Buttiauxella sp. | reverse complement strand
TTCGGTGAAACCACGACGCGTTACCGCAGGTGTACCGATACGGATACCAGAAGTCACAAATGGGCTCTTCGGATCGTTTGGTACGCTGTTTTTGTTCACGGTGATGTTTGCACGACCCAAGGCAGCATCGGCTTCTTTACCAGTCAGATTTTTATCAACCAGATCCAGCAAGAACAGGTGGTTATCAGTACCGCCAGACACTACTTTGTAGCCACGATCCAGGAACACGGCAACCATCGCTTTCGCGTTTTTAGCAACCTGCTGCTGATACGTTTTGAACTCTGGCTCCATTGCTTCTTTCAGTGCAACCGCTTTACCCGCGATGACGTGCATCAATGGGCCGCCCTGCGCGCCTGGGAAGACTGCGGAGTTCAGTTTCTTATACAGCTCTTCGCTGCCGCCTTTAGCGAGGATTAAACCACCGCGTGGGCCTGCCAACGTTTTGTGCGTTGTGGTAGTCACAACGTGTGCATGTGGAACTGGGTTCGGGTAAACGTCAGCTGCAATCAGACCGGCAACGTGTGCCATGTCCACGAACAGGTAAGCGCCAACCATGTCTGCGATTTCACGCATTTTTGCCCAGTCAACGACGCCAGAATAAGCTGAGAAACCACCGATGATCATCTTTGGTTTGTGTGCTTTGGCTTGTTTTTCCAGGTCCGCGTAATCGATATGACCCGTTTCATCGATACCGTAAGGAACGATGTTGTACAGCTTACCGGAGAAGTTTACCGGGGAGCCGTGAGTCAGGTGGCCGCCGTGTGCCAGGTTCATACCCAGAACGGTATCGCCAGGTTCCAACAGAGTGGTGTATACCGCGAAGTTAGCCTGTGAACCAGAGTGTGGTTGCACGTTAGCGTAATCAGCGCCGAACAACTCTTTTGCACGGTCGATAGCCAGTTGTTCAACCACATCAACATATTCGCAACCGCCGTAGTAGCGTTTGCCTGGGTAACCTTCAGCGTATTTGTTGGTTAACTGAGAACCCTGAGCCTGCATTACGCGTGGGCTGGTGTAGTTTTCGGAGGCGATAAGTTCAATGTGCTCTTCCTGACGTACTTTTTCTTGCTCCATAGCCTGCCACAATTGGGCATCATAATCGGCAATATTCATTTCACGCTTTAACATCCGCATCTCCTGGCTCAGCTAACAGTAAAGTTTTCTCGCTTTAGCCCATAGGCTTTTTGGCGACGGGCAACAGTGTAAACCGAATTGTTATCTGGTGATAGGTCTTGACAGAGGTTTTTACGCAAACGATTGGCTTCGCGCCCCGCAAGGGTTTGAAGCTAAAAGCAGCTCCTCATTTCTTCGGATATTAATTCATCATCAACATGCGCAGATTTCATGTTCTGTGAGCGACATCGACTCCATCAGTATCCATTTACAATGTAATGCTTTTGTTTCAGTAAATAATTTTATAAGATGCATTTAAAATACAACATTAACTTTCAAGGTTAATTTTTAGGAGCTAAACCATGCTTGATGCCCAAACCATCGCTGTTGTGAAATCCACTATTCCCCTGCTCGCCGCCACTGGACCAAAACTTACCGCGCATTTTTACGATCGCATGTTCAGCCATAACCCTGAACTAAAAGAGATCTTTAATATGAGCAATCAGCGCAATGGCGATCAGCGTGAAGCGCTGTTCAATGCGATTTGTGCCTACGCCACTAATATTGAAAATCTTGCGGTACTGCTACCTGCGGTAGAAAAAATCGCCCAAAAACATACCAGCTTCCAGATAAAACCAGAGCAGTACGACATTGTCGGCAGTCATCTGTTAGCGACACTGGATGAAATGTTCAGCCCGGGCCAGGAAGTGTTGGATGCGTGGGGCAAAGCGTATGGCGTGCTGGCGGGTGTGTTTATCAATCGTGAGTCCGAAATTTACCAGGATAACGCCGCGAAAAATGGCGGTTGGGAAGGCACTCGCGCATTCCGCATTGTGGCGAAAGAGCCGCAAAGTACGCTTATCACCAGTTTCGAATTTGCTCCGGTTGATGGTGAAGCGGTTGCCGGTTATCAACCTGGTCAATATCTTGGCGTGTGGTTAAAACCTGAAGGGTTCCCACATCAGGAAATTCGCCAGTATTCACTGACCCGTAAGCCAGATGGAAAAACTTATCGCATTGCGGTTAAACGTGAAGATTTGGGCCAGGTTTCAAGCTGGTTGCACAACCACGCACAAGTGGGTGACGAAGTGCATCTTGCTGCACCGGCCGGTGATTTCTTTATGAATGTTGACGCCCAAACTCCGGTGACGCTGATTTCTGCAGGCGTCGGCCAGACACCTATGCTGGCGATGCTTGATACGCTGGCTAAAAATGCCCATAACGCACAGGTCAACTGGTTCCATGCGGCTGAAAACGGCGATGTGCATGCGTTTGACGAAGAAGTCAGTCGACTCGGTGAACAGTTACCGCATTTTGAGCGCCACGTATGGTATCGCACGCCAGGTGAGAGCTGCCGCGAACAGTCAAAATTCGACAGTGAAGGTTTGATGGATTTAGTCGCTATGGAAAGCAAAATCAACGCACCAGATGTGCAGTTTTACCTCTGCGGTCCGGTAGCCTTTATGCGATTTGCTGCAGAGCAGTTAGTGAAGTTGGGTGTTGCGCAGGACAAGATTAATTACGAATGCTTCGGACCACATAAAGTGGTGTGATCTAAAACGTGGCGGATGGCGCTTCGTTTATCCCCCTAACACACGTAGGGCGGGTAAACGCAGTGTCACCCGCCGTAACAAACGCTTAAATTGCCTCGTCGTCTTCTTCGCCAGTACGGATACGCACTACACGAGCAACATCGAAGACAAAGATTTTACCGTCACCGATTTTACCGGTTTGCGCGGTACGGATAATGGTGTCCACGCAGGTATCGACGATATCGTCAGTAACCACAATTTCAATTTTCACTTTTGGCAGGAAATCCACCATGTACTCAGCACCACGGTACAGTTCGGTGTGCCCTTTCTGACGACCAAAACCTTTTACTTCGGTTACCGTCATACCAGTGATACCAACTTCTGCCAGCGCTTCGCGCACGTCATCCAGTTTGAACGGTTTAATAATCGCATCAATTTTTTTCATGGTCTTCCCGGTTCCGCACAACTTTAGTGTGCTGCTTGGCTACAGTAATCGTGGTTTCAAATTACCACAAACTACTCTTTAAAGTCATTGGCATCGAGTTCATGCCGTGAGAGTAATTTGTAGAACTCGGTCCGGTTACGCCCCGCTACACGAGCCGCTTGAGTGACATTTCCTTTAGTCATTTGCAGTAACTTGCGCAGATAGTTCAGTTCAAACTGACTGCGTGCTTCGACAAAGGTCGGTAGCGCGGTATTTTCCCCTTCCAGTGCCTGCTGAACCAGCGCTTCGCTGATGACAGGGGCGGAGGTCAGCGCCACGCATTGTTCAATCACGTTGACTAATTGGCGTACGTTACCTGGCCAGCTTGCAGCCATTAATCGCTTCATGGCATCGGTCGAAAAACTACGCACGAAGGGTTTATGGCGGTCAGCAGATTGCCGTAACAGGTGATTGGCCAGCAACGGCACATCTTCGGCACGCTCATGCAGCGCCGGGATCTTGAGACTCACCACATTCAGGCGATAAAACAAGTCTTCCCGAAACTCGCCATGCTCCATCGCTTTGGGTAAATCACGGTGGGTTGCAGACAGAATTCGCACGTCGATATCGAGGTCGCGATTGCTACCCAACGGACGCACTTTACGCTCCTGCAATACACGCAACAATTTGACCTGCAAAGGGATCGGCATATCGCCAATTTCATCAAGGAATAACGTCCCACCTTCTGCGGCCTGGAACAAACCTTCCCTGCTACTGACCGCACCGGTAAATGCACCTCTCGAGTGGCCAAACAGTTCGGATTCCAGCAGTTGCTCTGGCAGTGCGCCACAGTTAATCGCGATAAAGGCTTTTTTGCTACGTGGGCTGGCGTTGTGAATGGCTTGCGCGAGGATCTCTTTACCGGTGCCGCTTTGCCCCTGAATCAGCACACTGACATCAGACTGTGCGACCATGCGTGCTTGTTCCAGCAAACGTTGCATGATTGGGCTACGCGTGACGATAGTATCGCGCCACATCTCATCCCCGGCGATGTGCGAATGCGACAGTGCATCGTCAATGGCTTTGTAGAGCGCGTCTTTATCCACCGGTTTAGTCAGGAAGCTAAAAACCCCCTGTTGTGTCGCGGCAACCGCATCAGGAATGGAGCCGTGAGCGGTCAAAATGATGACCGGCATTCCCGGCAGCACTTTCTGGATCTCGGCAAATAATGCCATGCCATCCATTTCATCCATCCGCAGGTCGCTAATCACCAGGTCGATTTTTTCTCGCCCTAACAGACGCAACCCTTCAGCACCACTTTCCGCCGTGGAGACGGTGAAACCTTCGCTGGTCAGGCGCATGCCGAGAAGTTTTAGCAGACCAGGATCGTCATCAACCAGCAGCAATCTGGCGGGTTTTCGCAGCGTCATGGTTTCGCCTCCTGCTCGGGTTTAGTGTTGTCCGGTAATTCAGTAGCAGCCGGTTTACGGTTGGAAAGCTGACGCTCAATATCCGTGAGGTTTTCCAGTTTTCGGGTGGTCAAACTTAACTGACTTCTGAGCCGTTGCTGCTGTTCACGCAGCGTATCTAGCTCATTATCCGAGCTTTGCTGCAATGCGCTGTAGCGCGAGCGTTCGTCAGAAAGCGCCAGCAATGAAGCCTGCCCATCACGCCAGACCTGGAACAACGAACGCACGTGAACCGGGACGTCAGCGGTCATGGCATCAAGCGCCGTCATGTTACGACGGCGCTCGGTGGGGGTAATTTTGGCGTTGGCGAGCAAAATTCCGCGTTTGAAGGTGTCGCGCCAGTTATCGGACGGCCAGCGTCGGGCTTCCGCTCGCGCCAGGGCTGGCGCTAAACGTTCGGAGCAATCCATCGCACGCAACCAGTACAGCGGGTTGGATGTAGAATCGTGGCTCTGGTTCTGCCAGATATCGTCACAATTCGTCGACAAGTAATCAGCCAGTTGTTGTTCCGGCTCTTCAACGGATTGCGGGTGTTTTACGTTTTCTGGTGCTGTGTTTTGTACACAACTCGCCAGTAATAACGGCACGAGCAATGCTGAAATTGGGTGAATCGAAACAAAGCTGCAAGGGCGAGATAACCAGCCGTTGCGCAGCACGCTAAAAATAGTCACTTTCATTATTTATTTTTTCTCGGGAAAAACAGGCAACTCGATACGGAAGCAAACACCTGCCGTTTCATCGTCAATCAGGTGCAATTCGCCATGCATACGGCGAATACAATCCAGGGCAATACTCAGACCCAGACCGCTACCTTTTACTGCACCTTTGCGCTGGTGGCTTCCCTGATAAAAAGGTTCAAAGATCATCTCTCTCTCCGCAGATGGAATGGGGTCGCCCGTATTAGCGACATCAATCTGGAGCACGTTACCCATCTGCGAGCTTCGTAGATAAATGGTACCGGATTCAGCCCCATAGTGCACCGCATTGGAGTAGAGATTATCCAGCACGCTCGCTAACAACATGGGCTCTGCCAGGCACGCCACCGGGCTTAAATTGCACTCGGTACGCATCATTTTAGCCCGTGCTGGCAAACTGTGAGCGGTGATAATTACATCCATGAGTGGCCCAAGTTCAACCTTTTCAAGTTCAACCGGGACATCCGCCAGTTTGCGGTTGTAATCCAATAATTGTTCAATCAATTTTTGTAAGTGACGGCTACTATTATCGAGAATTTCTACCACTTCTTTTTGGTCGTTGGTTAGCGGCCCGACGACCTCATCAGCAAGCAACTCAGTGCCTTCACGCATACTGGCAAGTGGCGTTTTTAATTCATGGGAAATATGACGTAAGAATTCATGGCGCTGGGACTCAAGCCATGAGAGACGCTCGCTTAACCAGATAATCCGCTGCCCCACCGAGCGCAGTTCGCGTGGTCCACCTTTAAACAGCACCGTATTTCCCAGCGAGTGCCCTTCTCCGAGTAAGTTAATCATCCGTTCGATGCTTTTTACTGGGCCGATTATCATGCGCGTAAAGATAATCACCAGCGCAAAACTCAGCAGGAATAACACCAGCGCCTGCCAGCCAAAGAATTGTCCGCGTTCAGCGATTTCCTGCTGAAGTTGTTGCCCACGGGAAAAGACCACTGCCCGCGTGGCTTGCACCATGTCAGCATTTTTGGTGGCGAAGGTCTCAAGATGTGTAGAGGCGGCGGCATCGGGGCCGCTATTTTTACAATGTATTTCGGCGAGGTCTTTTAGCGATTGGTTCAGAGCGCCATAAAGTTGATTGTCAGGTAAGACACCCGCATGAGCTTCAAGCATCTGTGCATAACGCTTACGCTGCCCTTGATAAAGGGTGGCGAGTGTTGCGTCATCCAGCACGCAGTATTGCCGGTAGCTACGTTCCATCTCCAGAGCCACATTGGTCATGGTCTGGCTGCGACGTGCATCCACAAGCGTGGTGCGGTTGGTGAGTGCGGCTTGATCACTTAGCGCGTTAAGGCTTTGCCAGGCTTGCCATGCCAGAACCAACAGCGGAACCAACACTAACAAAAAAGCCATCATCACAAGCTGGCGTAAAGAGCGCGGGAAAAAGTGCCACTGGTTCAATAGCTTCATCTCATTGGGATTCTGAATAATTCGATGCTAGCGAGGATTGGGCAGAGTTTAAAGTTCAGAAACAACAAAGGCAGAGAATAATCTCTGCCTTTGTTCTGGAATCAGGCGGTGCCTTACTCAACGTTTCGCCCGGAGCATGATAAAGCAGTACGAGACTGACAATAATCAAAAGTCGGACGGCAGGCACCTTGTGTGCGTCATTCTAGGGTTTATGTAGCACAACCCTTGCGGGGGCTGACATAAGAAGGTGAATGAGCCACTGCGTAGTATTATGCAGCATGTGTGCCATGTTTGCTATAAAGTTTACATCTAAATGTTTTTATTATGTTTATTTAACGTATCACCCATTAACTAAATTGTTTATTTCTCGCCCTAAATGTCGCCTTTCAGCGACGCTTTACAGTTGATATTATTACACCATTAAAAATCAACAGCTTAAGTGTCACCTATTTGAGACGGGGATATTTATCAAATGTCGGGGATCAGTGACAAAAAAATCCCTGCCGAAGCAGGGATTCTTAACAACTTAACCGAGTTGCTTACGCGCATTACGGAATATGCGCATCCACGGGCTATCCTCGCCCCATTCGGATGGGTGCCAGGAGTTACTCACGGTACGGAACACACGCTCTGGGTGTGGCATCATGATTGTGACGCGCCCGCTTTCGTTAGTGACTGCCGTAATCCCGTTTGGTGAACCGTTCGGGTTAGCTGGATAGTCCTGCGTCACTTTGCCGAAGTTGTCGATAAAGCGTAGCGCCACCAGCCCTTTGCTTTCCAGTGCTGCGAGATGTGCCGCATCGCGTACTTCAACATGCCCTTCGCCGTGAGAGACAGCGATTGGCATATGCGAACCGACCATGCCTTGCAGCAACAAGGACGGGCTGGAGGTGACTTCCACCAGACTGAAGCGTGCTTCAAAGCGGTCTGAAT
Organism: Buttiauxella sp.; assembly: GCA_035271785.1. Taxonomy (GTDB): domain Bacteria; phylum Pseudomonadota; class Gammaproteobacteria; order Enterobacterales; family Enterobacteriaceae; genus Buttiauxella. Next base: position 2,010 of record DATERH010000323.1, on the reverse strand, counting down.
GGTTACGCACAAAACGTGGCCACAGGTCGCTGCCCGGAATCAGTTCACGCAAGTTCGACATCATCTGGCAACCGTTACACACACCCAATGCCAGAGTTTGTGGACGATGGAAGAAGGTTTCAAACTCATCACGCACACGTGAATTGAAGAGGATGGATTTCGCCCAGCCTTCACCCGCGCCCAGTACGTCGCCATAAGAGAAACCGCCACACGCCACCAGCGCCTGGAAATCTTCCAGACCGCGACGACCGGCCAGCAAATCACTCATATGAACGTCGATGGCGTCAAAGCCCGCACGATGGAAGGCCGCAGCCATTTCAACGTGGGAGTTAACACCCTGCTCGCGCAGCACCGCAACTTTCGGACGCGCACCTTTGGCGATAAATGGCGCCGCGATATCTTCTTTGATATCGAAGCTCAGTTTCACGTTCAGGCCAGGATCATTGTCATTCGCTTTAGCTTCATGCTCTTGATCAGCGCAGGCTGGGTTGTCGCGCAGGCGTTGCATCTGCCAGGTGGTTTCTGCCCACCACATACGCAACTGGGTGCGGCTTTCGCTAAATACCGCGTGACCGTCAGCCACCAGCGTAAAACGATCACCCGCCACGGCTTTACCGAGGAAGTGAACACAATCTGCCAGGCCGTGGTCAGCCAGGGTTTTCTCAACCGCCACGCGATCAGCAGCCTTAACCTGAATGACCGCCCCCAACTCTTCGTTGAACAACGCCGCCAGATGATCTTTACCTAAGGTTGCGATGTCCGCTTCCACGCCACAGTGACCAGCAAATGCCATCTCCGCCAGCGTCACCAACAGACCACCATCAGAACGGTCGTGGTAGGCCAGCAGCTTCTGCTCGGCAACCAGTGTCTGAATAGCGTTAAAGAAACCTTTAAGCTGTTCGGCACTGCGCACATCGGCAGGTTTGTCGCCCAGTTGACGGTAAACCTGAGACAGCGCCGTTGCGCCCAGTGCGTTGTGGCCAACCCCCAAATCAATCAGCAACAGGGCGTTATCTTCAGTGCTCAGCTGTGGTGTCACGGTGCGACGAACATCTTCAACACGGGCAAACGCAGTGATCACCAGTGACAGTGGGGAAGTCATCTCGCGTTGCTCGTTACCTTCCTGCCAGCGGGTTTTCATCGACATGGAGTCTTTGCCCACCGGAATCGTCAGACCAAGCGTCGGGCAAAGTTCTTCGCCGACGGCTTTCACCGCTTCATACAGACCCGCATCTTCACCTGGATGTCCGGCTGCTGACATCCAGTTTGCTGATAGCTTGATACGATTGAGTGCGCCAATTTGTGTCGCCGCAATGTTGGTCAGCGCTTCGCCGACCGCCAGGCGCCCAGAGGCAGCAAAGTCCAGCAACGCAACCGGTGCACGCTCGCCAAGAGACATCGCTTCGCCATAGTAGCTATCCAGACTTGCGGTGGTAACCGCACAGTTAGCGACTGGGATCTGCCACGGGCCGACCATTTGGTCACGCGCAACCATGCCGGTTACCGAACGGTCACCGATGGTCACGAGGAAGGTTTTCTCAGCGACCGTCGGCAAATGCAGTACACGGTTTACCGCATCAGCGATAGTGATGTTGCAGCAATCCAGCGCATCACCTTTCGCTTTCAAGGTTTCAACGTTACGTTCCATTTTTGGCGTTTTGCCCAGCAGAACGTCCAGCGGCATATCAATTGGCTGGTTGTCAAAATGGTTATCGTTGAGCGTCAGATGTTGTTCTTCAGTGGCTTCACCGATGACGGCGTACGGTGCACGTTCGCGACGGCAGAGCTCGTCAAACAGCGGCAACTGGTCAGGTGCGACAGCCAGAACATAACGCTCCTGGGATTCGTTACACCACACTTCCAGTGGGCTCATACCCGGTTCATCATTGAGGATATCGCGCAGTTCAAAACGACCGCCGCGACCACCATCGTTCACCAGTTCTGGCATCGCGTTAGAAAGACCACCCGCACCCACATCATGAATGAACAGGATTGGGTTGGCGTCGCCCA
>DATERH010000322.1:0-16447 GCA_035271785.1 Buttiauxella sp. | reverse complement strand
CACATAAATAATACATTTACTTTATTTGTCACCATAGTTACTATATCGACAGAAACTAATGAGGTTATGCCAAAATGGATAGTTCGTTTACGCCCATTGAACAAATGCTAAAATTTCGCGCCAAACGCTACGAGGAATTCCCATACCAGGAAGTTCTGCTGACACGCCTGTGCATGCACATGCAAGGCAAGCTTTTGGAAAACCGCAATAAAATGCTGAAAGCTCAGGGGATTAACGAAACGCTATTTATGGCGTTGATCACTCTTGAATCGCAGGAAAATCATAGTATCCAGCCTTCAGAATTGAGTTGCGCATTAGGTTCATCACGTACCAATGCAACTCGAATTGCCGATGAGTTGGAAAAACGTGGCTGGATTGAACGTCGTGAAAGCGAGAACGACCGCCGCTGCCTGCATCTGCATTTGACCGACAAAGGTCTGGAATTCTTGCATCAGGTGTTACCACCGCAGCACCACTGCTTACATGAATTGTGGTCCGCGTTGAGTGGCTCGGAAAAAGAGCAACTGGAACAGATTACCCGCAAACTGCTCACCCGCCTTGATGAAATGGATGAAAACCAGACTGTGCTTGAAGCCGTGCGCTAAGTGCTGTTTACGCGTTATATCTAGTGCCCCAAAGAAAAAATACTGACAGGCCAGCAACTCACCTTGCTGGCCTGTTGGGTCTAACAGGTCGGCTCAGCCGATCACTATAATAAAAAAGTGTGGAGATAGGCATGAGCGCACATGCGGAGACTCAAACCCCGCAACAGCCGGGAAACAAGAAAGGCAAACGTAAAGGTGCTTTGCTTGTATTGACCTTGCTGTTTGTCATTATTGCTGTGGCATATGGGATTTATTGGTTTTTGGTGTTACGTCACTACGAAAATACGGATGATGCGTATGTGGCCGGCAATCAGGTACAGATAATGTCCCAGGTTTCCGGAAGCGTAACCAAGGTTTGGGCAGATAATACCAACTTCGTTAAACAGGGCGATGTATTGGTGACGCTGGATCAGGCTGATGCTGAGCAAGCGTTTGAACAAGCACAAACTGTGCTGGCCTCAAGCGTGCGCCAGACTCGTCAATTAATGATTAATAGTAAGCAATATCAGGCCAATATTGAGCTGCAAAAGACCTCTCTTGCACAGGCTCAAAGTGACCTGAATCGTCGCGTGCCGTTGGGTACTGCTAACCTGATTGGCCGTGAAGAATTGCAACACGCCCGAGATGCCGTTGCATCGGCACAAGCGCAACTGGATGTTGCTATTCAACAATATAATGCTAATCAGGCAATGATCCTCGGGACAAAACTCGAAGAGCAGCCAAACGTTAAACAAGCAGCTGCTGAGTTGCGTAACGCCTGGATGGCACTGCAACGCACTAAGATTGTCAGCCCAATGACCGGCTATGTTTCACGTCGCGTGGTGCAAGTTGGCGCGCAGATTAGCCCGACAACGCCTCTGATGGCTATCGTGCCAGCCAGTGGTTTGTGGGTGGATGCAAACTTCAAAGAAACGCAGCTTGCGCATATGCGTATCGGCCAACCGGCGACCATCGTCAGTGACATTTACGGCGACAAAGTCGAGTACACCGGTAAAGTCGTGGGGCTTGATATGGGCACGGGTAGCGCATTCTCACTGCTGCCTGCACAAAACGCGACCGGTAACTGGATCAAAGTCGTTCAGCGTTTGCCTGTGCGTATTGAGCTGGATGCAAAGCAGCTTGAACAGCATCCGCTGCGTATCGGGCTTTCGACGTTAGTCACGGTGGATACCAGTAACCGCGAAGGTAAAATGTTGGCGAATGAAACGCGTAGCTCTCCGGTGTATCAAAGCAACGCGCGCGAGCTGAACCTTGCCCCCGTCAACGAGCTTATCAATAACATCATCCAGGCCAATGCGGGTTAACAAAGCGGAGCTTGTATGAAACAGCAAAAACCGCTGGAAGGGGCCCCACTGGTCATAATGACCATCGCCTTGTCATTGGCGACCTTTATGCAGGTGCTGGACTCCACCATCGCCAACGTGGCAATTCCGACGATTGCCGGTAACCTTGGCTCATCACTGAGCCAGGGGACTTGGGTTATTACGTCGTTTGGGGTGGCAAATGCCATCTCAATTCCTATCACCGGATGGCTGGCAAAGCGCCTTGGTGAAGTGAAGTTGTTCATGTGGTCGACAATTTTGTTCGTGCTGGCTTCATGGGCTTGTGGCGTGTCTAACAGTCTGGAGATGCTGATTTTCTTCCGCGTTATCCAGGGGATTGTTGCCGGGCCACTGATTCCACTCTCACAAAGTCTGCTGCTCAATAACTATCCACCAGCGAAGCGAAGTATTGCGCTGGCGCTGTGGTCGATGACGGTTATTGTGGCGCCAATTTGTGGGCCGATTCTCGGTGGTTATATCAGTGATAACTATCACTGGGGCTGGATCTTCTTTATCAACGTGCCAATCGGTGCCGTGGTGGTGTTGCTGACCCTGCAAACGCTGCGTGGCCGTGAGACTAAAACCGAGAACCGCCGAATCGATGGTATCGGGCTTGCGTTGTTGGTTGTCGGCATTGGTAGCCTGCAGATCATGCTCGACCGCGGCAAAGAGCTGGATTGGTTTAACTCCACTGAAATCATCGTTCTGACTATCGTCGCGGTGGTGGCGATTAGCTTCTTGATTGTCTGGGAGCTCACCGACGATAACCCCATCGTTGACCTGTCGTTATTTAAGTCGCGAAACTTTACCATCGGCTGTCTGTGTATCAGTCTCGCCTACATGCTCTACTTCGGCGCAATTGTTTTGCTGCCGCAACTGTTGCAGGAGGTATACGGCTATACGGCAACCTGGGCGGGTCTGGCGTCGGCACCGGTGGGTGTTATTCCAGTGCTGCTATCACCGATAATCGGGCGCTTTGCTCATAAGCTCGATATGCGACGGCTGGTGACGTTCAGCTTTATCATGTACGCGGTGTGCTTCTACTGGCGTGCTTATACCTTCGAACCGGGAATGGATTTCGGTGCATCGGCCTGGCCTCAGTTTATTCAGGGCTTCGCCGTGGCATGCTTCTTTATGCCACTGACGACCATTACGCTTTCCGGGCTTCCGCCTGAACGCATGGCGGCGGCGTCGAGTTTGTCGAACTTTACGCGTACGCTTGCAGGTTCGATTGGCACGTCCATCACCACTACACTTTGGACCAACCGCGAAGCACTGCACCATGCGCAGCTAACGGAGTCTGTTTCGCCGTATAATCCAAATGCACAGCAAATGTATTCGCAACTGGAAAATCTGGGGATGTCTACGCAACAAGCTTCTGGCTATATTGCGCAGCAAATTACCAATCAAGGCCTGATTATTTCAGCCAACGAGATTTTCTGGGTTTCAGCAGGGATATTTATTCTACTGTTGAGTCTGGTGTGGTTTGCCAAACCACCATTTGGTGCCGGTGGCGGCGGCGGTGGAGCGCACTAAGTCAGAATTTAAAGGGGCCGATTGGCCCCTTTTCTTTGTCTGTCGTTTGGCGGTTTTGCAGCACAGGTTGTCAGTTTTGCGCCAGTAAGCCTGACCCAAAGTCGTCAGGATAAAGACTGACCCACGCCGAGGAAAACCGACATGCTGTACGACCCGTCGCAAAAATACCTGCCCCATCCCCCGATTCACCTGCCTGACCGCCAATGGCCAAACAAACAGCTTACGCATGCCCCACGCTGGCTTTCCACCGACCTGCGCGACGGTAATCAGGCGCTGGCTGACCCCATGGACGGCCTGCGCAAACTGCGCTTCTGGGAACTGTTGCTCCAATGCGGTTTTAAGGAAATTGAAGTGGCTTTTCCGTCAGCATCAGAAACGGACTTCCAGTTTGTTCGCCAGCTAATTGAAGAACAGCGAATACCGCACGACGTCACAATCCAGGTGCTGACCCAGGCACGTAATGATCTGATTGAACGCACTTTTGCCGCTCTTGAGGGTGCCAGCCGCGCGACACTGCATCTCTATAACGCCACTGCCCCACTTTTCCGCCGCCTGGTATTCCGTCAAAGCAAAGAGGAGATCATCCAGTTGGCCGTCAGTGCGACGCGCCAGATTCGGGCATTGTGCGAGGCAAACCCGCAAACACAGTGGAGTTATGAATACTCCCCGGAAACCTTCTGCTTCACCGAGCCTGATTTCGCGCTGCAAATCTGCGAGGCGGTGGCGGATGTTTGGGAGCCCTGCTGCGAAAGGCCGATGATTATCAACTTACCTGCGACCGTCGAAGTGAATACCCCGAACGTCTATGCGGACCAAATTGAGTACTTCTGTCGCCATTTCTCGCGGCGCAACGCGGTATGTATCAGCGTCCATCCTCACAATGACCGGGGAAGCGGTGTGGCAAGTGCTGAACTGGCGATACTTGCGGGAGCCGACCGTGTAGAGGGTTGTTTGTTCGGCAACGGTGAACGCACCGGTAACGTCTGTTTGGTAACAATGGCTATGAATCTCTACAGCCAGGGGGTTTCACCGCAGCTCGATTTCAGCGACATGAAGCATGTCGTCGAAGAGGTGGAACAATGCAATCAGTTACCGCTGCACCCTCGCCATCCCTATGCCGGAAAGTTGGCATTTACAGCCTTTTCAGGTTCGCATCAGGATGCTATCAAAAAGGGTTTCACGGCCCGGCAGCAATCCTCTTCTCCGCTTTGGGAGATGCCGTATCTTCCTGTAGACCCGAACGATATTGGCTGTAGTTACGAGGCGGTGATCCGTGTTAACAGCCAGTCTGGTAAAAGCGGTGCGGCGTGGATGCTGGAACAAAACCACGGGCTGGTATTACCACGTGGGTTGCAACAGGACTTCAGCCTCCACGTTCAGGAACAGACCGACCGGGACGGTAACGAAATGACTCTTAACGCCCTCTGGCAATTGTTCCGCAAGTTGTACGGGCCGCATCAACTCGCTGATCGACAACTACTGGAATACCGCAGTGAAAGTCAGGCAGAAGGAGGACTTTCGCTACAGGCGAGCGTCCAGACACCAGAAGGAATATTGACGTTGCTGGGCAAAGGTAACGGGCTACTTTCTGCCACCGCTGATGCTCTAAAATTGCAGTTCAAGGTCGCTTTTTCTATCGAGGACTACCATGAGCATACACTTGGAAGACATAGCGAGAGCCGATCAGCTGCCTATATACGCTGTACTTTTGCCAATGGTGAAAGTCGCTGGGGAGTCGGTATCGACAATGATGTTGCGCGGGCTTCGCTACAGGCTTTGCTTAACGCCTTGCCGATAAACGCCTCGAACTAGAAGTATTCACTTGGGGATACGCCCAGAGTCCGTCGGAACATGGCGCTGAATGCACTGTGGCTTTCATAGCCAAGATCCAGCGCCACCCGCAGAACCGATTGCCCTTGAGCCAGGCGATTTAGCGCTTCCATTAGCCGTGCGCGTCGTACCCATTCGCTGAACGCCATACCAGTTTGCTCGCGGAAGTGGCGCAGTAAGGTTCGTTCACTCACGTTGAGCTGGGCGGCAGCCACTGCGGTGGTCCATGATTTGCCTGGTTCAGCCTGAACCTGACGGCATAGCGCCTGAATCGTGGGTGTCTGCGGTTCCGGCAGATGAAAAGGCATCACTGTCATCACGCGGATTTCATCGAGGATCAGCTCGTAGATCCTCTCCTCCCTGCTCCCGGCTTCGTACCGTTCTGGTAGCTCCAGCGAGCTTATGATCAACTCACGCAGTAAATTAGAAACCTGCACAACCTGACAGACCGAGGGTAAATCCGCGCGAGCAAAAGGATCGATAAACAGCGTCCTGGCCGCGACATATCCTGTGACCTGGAGCCGATGACGTGTTCCCGCTGGGAGCCATACCCCACGACTGGGCGGCACAATCCAATACCCATGTTCCGTTTCTACCCGCACCACGCCACTTAAAGTATGCAGCAGTTGTGCGCAGTCATGGCGATGCCAGGGCTCCGTCGCACCATGTGGATAATCATGAGCCAAGGGAACCAGCGGACGCGTTGCGAAGTTGAACTGGAGAGTGGTAGACATAGCGTTATTTATGAGCGAAAAGATGAAGATAGCATAACGCAGGAATAAAAAAGGAGCCGATGGGCTCCTTTTTGTGAGGCTTCTGACTAGATGTGCAGCTCTTTGAGTGTCTCTTTTGGCAGAGCCAACTCTTCGTTGCTGTTCACACTCACGCCATGCTCAAGGATATGGCGCGCAATGTCCTGTGCTTCTTGCAGCGAGTGCATGTGGTAAGTCCCACACTGATACACGTTCAGCTCGGGGATCTGGTTTTGCTCTTTCACCTTCAGAACATCTTCCATTGCCGCTTTCCACGCATCAGCAACACGAGTCTCTTCTGGCACACCAATCAGGCTCATGTAGAAACCTGTACGGCAACCCATTGGTGAAATATCGATGATCTCTACACCGTTCCCATTAAGATGGTCACGCATGAACCCAGCGAACAAGTGCTCAAGAGTATGAATCCCTTTTTCTGGCATCACTTCCTTGTTCGGGATACAAAAGCGCAGATCAAATACAGTGATAGTATCGCCATGGGGCGTATGCATCGTTTTGGCCACACGCACTGCTGGTGCGCCCATGCGGGTATGGTCAACGGTGAAGCTATCCAACAACGGCATCTGACAACCTCCGATAAGTGATTTTATTTAAAAATAAAATGAACCTTTCTTTCCTACACCACTCTGAGTATGTGAAAGACGCGCATTTATTATCATCATCCCTGATTCAGAGATGTATATTTTGGCCACATTGATTGTGGCCTTTTTCTTTTGTACTAAGAGTGACTTTCGAGCCAAACGTCGAACGGCTCGGTATCTTTGGCTTCAATTTCCCGCTGACGTTGCCACGAAGCATCATGCTCCTTCTGCAATACATCTTCAGTCAAAATCTCTAGCGGCTCCTGTACCAGCATCTGACGATATTGCTCAGCTAACGCAAGCCCTGTACCACCAATGCCATTATCAATCATAGACCGCAGAATACGTGCGGAGTACGTTAATTCTGGATCGTCGAAACAGGCGACCAGCTGGTCACACACATCTTGATAGTCGGTATTACCTGCAATGCCATCCAGCGTTTCAGCAACGCGACGCAAATCAGTGAACAAATCTTTGCCCACTTTTGCCAGCGGATATTGCGCGGTTTCACAACCCATACCCAACGTCAGGCCAGGCTTACGCCCTTCCAGAATCACGCGATTCCAGTTTTTGCGCGTGCAAAGCAACTCATCGCTGCTCATTTCAGGAGCGTCAGCCAGCACGCACCAGATCATGAACAGGTCGAGGAAACGCACTTGCTGCTCATCCACACCAATCGGTGAGAACGGATTGATATCTAATGAACGCACTTCGATATATTCAATCCCACCACGCATCAGGGCATCAGAAGGCGACTCTCCTTCTGCGGTGACACGTTTAGGACGAATTGGTGCGTAGAGCTCATTTTCAATTTGCAGCACGTTGGTGTTGATTTGAAGACGTTTACCGTCCTTCTCGACACCTATCTTCGCGTACTCTTCCGATGGCGTTTTAATGGCACGTTTTAGCCCAAGGACATACGTTTCCAGATCGTTAAACGTAATACCAAGATTGCTCTGGGATTTGTTGGTGTAACCCAAATCACTTAGGCGCAATGACGTCGCATACGGTAGGTAACTCATGCCGCATTCGGTTTTTTCAAACGGTAGCGAGCTTTCTTTCCCTTGCAAGAAAGATGAGCAGATAGCCGGGGATGCACCGAACAAATACGGGATAACCCAGCCAAATCGGTAATAGTTACGAATAAGACGGAAGTACCCGGCTGAAATCGCTTCTTTTCCGCTCTGGGCATCTTCTACGCCCAGACGCGCCTGCCAGAACTCCAGCGGCAGCGAAAAGTTGTAGTGCACACCGGAAATGGTTTGCATCAACGCGCCGTAACGATTTTTCAATCCTTCACGGTATAACGTTTTAAGGCGCCCGTTGTTGGATGAACCATACTGCGCCAGCTCAATATTTTGACCATCATCGATATAACACGGCATGCTTAGAGGCCACATACGCTCCTCGCCCAAATTACGGGCGGCATGGCGATGTATATCGCGCATGAATGTCAGCATGTGGTCAATGTTGCCATCAACCGGAGTGATAAACTCTAGCAACGCTTCAGCGAAATCAGTAGTAATCCATTTATGTGCCAGTGCTGAACCCAGGTTTTCTGGATGGCCTGTGGTTGCCAACTGACCATCTGGCGTGACTCTTAGCGTTTCACGCTCCAGACCACGACGAATACCTTTTACTGCCTGAGGATGCTGTTCCAGCCAGGCTAGCGCCTGTGATACGTTCGGGATCAAATTGACCTCCCGCCTGTCGAATTCATTTTTATTAAGCATAAGAGATGGCGATATTAATACCCTTTAGATTTCGAGTTGCAGGACAAAAGGCTTCAGCCTTTTGAACAGTGTTTGCACTGGCCCCAACGGGGCGAGACTTTGCCGAGTAACGCGGCAAAGAAGCAAATCCTCTGGAGCTTACTTGAGTAAGTGACAGAAGTTTGCGAGTGCAGCTAACACACCTGCAGCTTGAAAGATAACGAGTATTTCAGTCCATGCAATTAGTGCCACCACGCCATGCCTTGTACCGTTGCAGCCGCTACAACGATATAGCGCAGCGCTTTACCAAGGCATAAAAAAAAGATTACCGGCCCCCAGCTCATTCGTAATAAGCCAGCGACCAGGCACAGCAAATCGCCAATTAAAGGCACCCAGCTGAGTAATAATGTTGCCGGGCCGAAACGGACCAGCCAGGCTGTTGCCTTTCCTTGCCAACGCGATTGTTCTCGCAGTGGAAAAAAACGCCCTAGAATAACGTTAGTTAAACCACCAAGGCTATTACCCATTGTTGCTATTAAAATGAGTAGACAGGTTGGCCCTGTGCCTGCCACTAATAATGCGACCAGCACTGCTTCTGAACTTCCTGGGAGCAACGTCGCGCTAAGAAAACTACTGGTAAACAGCGATAAAAATGACAGCGCTTCACTCACAGCAAACGCACATCCACACCATCCATTCCGGCCGCGCGAGCAGCTTCCAGGCCAAAATCTGCATCTTCAAACACCACGCATTTATTCGCTGCCACACCCATTAATTCTGCGCACAGCAAAAATGTATCGGGAGCAGGTTTGTGGTTTTTAACATGATCCGCCGCGACAACGGCTGAAAAATACTGACGTAAGCCCAAGTGATTCAGTAGCGCTTCGGCAATATCGCTTTCACTACCCGTGCCTACCGCCATTGGACGCCGCCCATGCCAGGATTTAACGACATCGATGAGAGGAAGCGGGCGAACAGTATCAAGAAGCATAGCCCTTACGGCCTGTGTCTTTTCCTGCGCCAGACGATGAGGATCAAGATCTGCACGATTGAGTTCGATTATCGCCTGCGCAATACGCCACGTTGGAGAGCCATTCAACGCAATCATTGCTTGTTCGTCGAATTGCAAACCATAGCCCGCGAGCGTCTCACGCCACGCCTTACGATGTGTGGGTTCGGTATCGAGTATGGTTCCATCCATATCGAAAATCAGACCGTCGTAACGTTCGTACATCTCATCCCTCACATCACTCAATATTGAGGCGTTACTTTAGCGTAAACCAATAATATTGTCGCTTATTGTAATAGAGATAGTTAAGAAGGTGACTAATTGGTATGTAGGGTGTTGCAGGGAAGTTTAAGAGTGACTTTAGGGAAGATAGAACTTGGGGAGAAGTATGGTGCACCCAGGAAGATTCGAACTTCCGACCGCTCGGTTCGTAGCCGAGTACTCTATCCAGCTGAGCTATGGGTGCATCGGGATTACTTCTTTTACTGCTGACTTAATGTCACTTAACCTACCGTAACATTAAAAAAGATGGTGCACCCAGGAAGATTCGAACTTCCGACCGCTCGGTTCGTAGCCGAGTACTCTATCCAGCTGAGCTATGGGTGCATCAGGATTACTTCTTTTACTGCTGACTTAATGTCACTTAACTTACCGTAACATTAAAGAAGATGGTGCACCCAGGAAGATTCGAACTTCCGACCGCTCGGTTCGTAGCCGAGTACTCTATCCAGCTGAGCTATGGGTGCACAGGATTACTTCTTTTACTGCTGACTTAATGCTGTTTGTTGTTCTAAACAACATCAAACAAGATGGTGCACCCAGGAAGATTCGAACTTCCGACCGCTCGGTTCGTAGCCGAGTACTCTATCCAGCTGAGCTATGGGTGCAAAATGGCGGTGAGGCGGGGATTCGAACCCCGGATGCAGCTTTTGACCGCATACTCCCTTAGCAGGGGAGCGCCTTCAGCCTCTCGGCCACCTCACCACACGCCTCTTTCGAGTCGTACCGCTGAACATGTTTCTGCTCATCGGCACTGCGTGGCGCACATATTACTTTCCTGCACTTATAAGTCAAACAATTTTTCCCAACTCAGTTTCAATTGCACACTTCACGCACAATTCGGGCGAATTGACGGCAAAAAGAGTGTTTTATCAACAAACAAGATAGGACTTTTGTAGATAACAAAGCATTCAGAATGAATAAGAAATTACGGTTTTAACAGAAGATACAGGAGGTATAACGAGGTAAAGCGAAGAAATTGGCGCGCTAAAGGAAGCGTCTCGCTAGTAGATAGCGAGACGCAGTAACTTTAGTAACTCGTTTGTTGCGATTTTTCAGCCTGGATACGTTGGTAGATCTCTTCGCGGTGCACAGAAACTTCCTTCGGGGCGTTAACACCAATACGAACTTGGTTACCTTTCACCCCAAGTACTGTCACGGTCACCTCATCCCCAATCATGAGGGTCTCACCAACTCGACGAGTTAGAATCAGCATTCTTTGCTCCTTGAAAGATTAAAAGAGTCGGGTCTCTCTGTATCCCGGCGTTCTCCATCATATACGACAAAAAGTAAGCAGTTACAAACACATAAAGTGCACTAACCACGACATTACATTCTGTTATGAATAAGTCTAGCCGATATACGTAACTTTAACCTGACTTTATCATTATTGAGTGTGTGCAAATTTATAAAGACGCTATAACCTGAATAAGCTATAGCGTCTGTCTGCACTTTATTTTTTTACTTAGAGCTTAGACGAGACCCAAGCTTCGACACCGGCCAGTGCGCCCGGCAATGCTGCAGCATCTGTGCCACCCGCTTGAGCCATATCTGGACGACCGCCTCCTTTGCCACCGACTTGCTGAGCGATAACGCCAATCAGTTCACCCGCCTTCACGCGGTCGGTTACATCTTTAGAGACACCTGTAATCAAAGAAACCTTACCTTCTGATACAGTCGCCAGAACGATAATTGCCGAGCCGAGCTGATTTTTCAGGTCATCGACCATAGTACGCAGCATCTTCGGTTCAACGTTGGCGAGTTCACTCACGAGGAGTTTAACGCCTTTCACATCGACAGCTTTGCTGGAAAGACCTGCACTTTCCTGCACTGCCTGCTGTTCTTTCAACTGCTGCAATTCTTTTTCAAGTTGGCGAGTACGTTCCAGTACCGAACGCACTTTCTCATTCAGATTCTGGCTGTCGCCTTTGAGCAGTTGAGCAATATCTTGAAGCTGTTCGCTCTGGGCATGCAGGTTTGCCAACGCACCTTCGCCAGTAACGGCTTCAATACGACGCACACCTGCAGCGGTACCGGATTCTGCAACAAGACGGAACAGGCCGATATCGCCAGTGCGGCTTGCGTGAATACCACCACACAATTCGGTAGAGAAATCACCCATGCTCAGTACACGCACGTGGTCATCATATTTCTCACCAAACAGCGCCATTGCACCTTTAGCTTTAGCCGATTCCAAATCCATCACTTTGGTTTCGATTGGTAAGTTGCGACGAATCTGTGCGTTGACGATATCTTCGACAGCACGAATTTCAGCTGGTTTCATCCCTTCAAAATGCGAGAAGTCGAAACGCAAACCTTTGTCGTTAACCAGAGAGCCTTTCTGCGCAACATGCGTACCCAGAACCTGGCGCAGTGCGGCATGCAGCAAGTGAGTTGCGGAGTGATTCAGACGAATGCGTGATCGACGTGCTTCATCAACTTCAGCTTTTACGCTGTCGCCTACTTTTATCACACCGGAGACTAATTTGCCGAGATGACCGATTGCCTGGCCATACTTCTGCGTATCGTTAACAGTGAAGTCCACACCCTTACCGATGATTGCGCCTTTGTCGCCAACCTGGCCACCAGACTCAGCATAGAATGGTGTTTCGTTAAGCACCACAACAGCTTCTTGACCCGCTGCTACTTGTTCAACGGCTTTCCCGTCAACAAACAGTGCAGTAACTTTAGCGGTCAAATCAGTGTGCTCATAACCTTTGAAATCGGTAGCAGAATCTACGCGAATCATGCTGTTGTAGTCAGCACCAAAACCGCTGGACTCACGTGCACGACGGCGTTGTTCTTCCATTGCCGCTTCAAAACCGGCCTCGTCTACTTTCAGGTTACGCTCACGGCAAACATCCGCAGTCAGGTCAACCGGGAAGCCGTAGGTGTCGTACAGACGGAAAGCAGTTTCGCCATCCAGTGTATCTCCCTTCAGTTTCGCCAGTTCGTCATCCAGCAACGCTAAGCCACGTTCCAGAGTGCGAGCAAACTGTTCTTCTTCGGTTTTCAGAACTTGTTCAACCAGTGCTTGCTGACGCTGCAGCTCTTCACCCGCCGCCCCCATCACTTCAACCAATGGGCCAACCAATTTGTAGAAGAAGGTTTCTTTAGCACCCAGTATGTTGCCATGGCGGATTGCACGACGAATGATACGGCGCAGCACGTAGCCACGACCTTCATTGGATGGCGTAACACCATCAGCAACCAGGAATGCACAAGAACGGATGTGGTCAGCGATAACACGCAGCGATTTGCTGGTCAGATCGGTTACGCCCGTTACTTTGGCAACAGACTTAATCAGTTGGCTAAACAGATCGATTTCGTAGTTGGAGTTAACGTGCTGCAGAACAGCGGCAATACGCTCCAGACCCATACCCGTATCAACAGACGGCTTCGGCAATGGCAACATGGTGCCATCTTGCTGACGGTTGAACTGCATGAATACCAGGTTCCAGATTTCGATATAGCGGTCGCCGTCTTCTTCAGCGCTACCCGGAGGGCCGCCCCAAAGATGGTCGCCGTGGTCGAAGAAGATCTCGGTACATGGGCCGCATGGACCAGTGTCACCCATCTGCCAGAAGTTATCAGAAGCGTAAGCCGCACCTTTATTATCGCCAATGCGAACAATACGCTCGCGTGGCACGCCAACTTCTTTTTCCCAGATTTCAAACGCTTCGTCGTCAGTCTCGTAAACCGTGACCCACAGACGATCTTTTGGCAGGTTAAACCACTGTTCGCTGGTCAATAGTTCCCATGCGAAGTTGATGGCATCATGTTTGAAATAGTCACCGAAGCTGAAGTTACCCAGCATTTCAAAGAAAGTATGGTGACGGGCAGTGTAACCGACGTTCTCCAGATCGTTGTGTTTACCACCAGCGCGGACACAACGTTGAGACGTTGTTGCACGGACATAGTTACGCTTGTCGAGACCAAGGAATAAATCCTTGAATTGGTTCATCCCGGCATTGGTAAACAGTAAAGTAGGATCGTTATTCGGAACCAGGGAGCTGCTCGCTACAACCTGGTGACCTTTACTATGGAAAAAATCGAGAAACGCCTGACGGATCTCAGCGGTGCTCTTGCTCATAATTATCCTGAAATCAAGCTAACGAGGAGTTGCAAACCTGACATAGCCAATTTTGATGCTTTGGCCCTGACCTGTTTACCTGGAAAAAGTGGGAATAAGATAAGTTTTCTTATCAGGGAAGTAAAATCCCGCGTATGCCTAATCGGAAAAATTTCGGTATATACCCTGGATATCTTCCATAAAGAAACCACGATACAGAAGAAAACGCTGCACTTTGGCCCGCTCTTTCCATTCTGTAGGGAGCTTCTCACCAAATTTCCGCTCGGCGATTTCTCGAGCCATCTCTTGCCAGTCTATTTCACAATTAAGCATTGCGGACTCCCCCGTATCACGAGCGATGCCTTTACCCTGCAATTCCTGGCGGATACGTTGTGGGCCATATCCTTTACGGGCACGGCTTGCAATAAAGCGAGATGCAAACTGAGCATCGTCCAGCCAGTGGTGTTCATAACACCAGGCAATAACCTTTTCGATATCTTCCGGCGTAAAAGGATCTTCTTCAACCTTTGGTTTTCCAGGGAAAGTGGGTTGTGCCAAAAGTTTACGACGGAGTTCTTGTTCGCTGTGGTCGCGCATCGCCAATATACGAGTGGTTTTATCTAGTAAACGAGAATAGGCGCTGCGGCGGGGAGTTGTGGGTTCAGGCATGACAGATAACCTGTATAGGAGAAAATTGCAGTAAATATAGACTCTAAATAATTCGAGTTGCAGGTAGGCGGCCAGGGAGCTTATCCCGATGAGCTTACTAAAGTAAGTGGTTCGGGTAAGGGAGTGCAGCCACCCCCTGCAATTTGAAGAATGACGAGTATAAACAAGGGCTGCCGTGGCAGCCCTTGATAGGATTTAGAAATCTTCGTTGGTTTCAGCGACGTCTTTGCCGTGGTCGTCAGCGACGGGATTTGGTGTACCATCCGGATTGTTCAGCAGCATCTCACGGAGTTTCTTCTCGATTTCCATGGACATCGGCTTATTCTCTTTCAGGAAGTTACTGGAGTTTGATTTGCCCTGGCCAATCTTCTCACCGTTGTAACTGTACCAGGCACCCGCTTTTTCAATCAGCTTGTGCTTCACGCCCAAATCAACCAGCTCGCCGTAGAAGTTAATACCTTCGCCATACATAATCTGGAATTCAGCTTGTTTAAACGGTGCTGCAATTTTGTTTTTGACCACTTTAACGCGGGTTTCACTACCCACCACGTTATCGCCATCTTTCACTGCACCGATACGGCGGATATCAAGACGGACAGAAGCATAGAACTTCAGTGCGTTACCACCGGTTGTGGTTTCCGGGTTACCGAACATCACACCAATTTTCATACGAATCTGGTTGATGAAGATAAGCAGTGTATTGGACTGCTTGAGGTTACCTGCCAGTTTACGCATTGCCTGGCTCATCATACGTGCCGCAAGGCCCATATGGGAGTCACCGATTTCGCCTTCAATTTCGGCTTTCGGTGTCAGAGCGGCAACGGAGTCAACCACGATAACGTCAACGGCGCCAGAACGTGCCAGTGCATCACAGATTTCCAGAGCTTGTTCGCCAGTATCTGGCTGGGAACACAGCAGGTTGTCGATATCGACGCCCAATTTCTTAGCGTAAATCGGGTCCAGAGCGTGCTCGGCATCGATAAACGCACATGTTTTACCTTCACGTTGAGCGGAGGCGATAACTTGCAAAGTCAGCGTCGTTTTACCAGAAGACTCTGGCCCGTAGATTTCAACGATACGCCCCATTGGCAAGCCACCGGCTCCCAGAGCAATATCCAGTGAAAGTGAACCGGTAGAGATCGTTTCCACATCCATGGTACGGTCTTCACCCAGACGCATGATGGAGCCTTTACCGAATTGTTTTTCAATTTGGCCAAGTGCTGCCGCTAACGCCTTCTGTTTGTTTTCGTCGATAGCCATTTTTACTCCTGTCATGCAGGGTGATACACAAGTGCGCCACGCTGCTTACTATGCTGTTTTGTTGTGCCAATTATACTGTATGGTCATACAGTATCAAGCTTATTTTTGAGAAATTCTTCCCACAGGGTTTGCAGGGCATATTCAGTAGCCTGCCGGCGAACCGCATCACGGTCACCGTCAAAAAGTTGCTGGCGAGCAACAGTGCCATCAAGCTTTGAGCTGAAACCAAACCACACAGTGCCAACAGGTTTTTCTTCGCTGCCACCATTTGGCCCTGCAATACCACTGACGGCAATCGCATAATCTGCT
Organism: Buttiauxella sp.; assembly: GCA_035271785.1. Taxonomy (GTDB): domain Bacteria; phylum Pseudomonadota; class Gammaproteobacteria; order Enterobacterales; family Enterobacteriaceae; genus Buttiauxella. Next base: position 490 of record DATERH010000322.1, on the reverse strand, counting down.
GAAGCCGCATATAACGCTCCCTGCGCCATTTCACGCACGACGGCTTCGCTCACCGCGCCATGGGTTTCTAGCGTACCGCTATCTACACCAATCATTTGGTGCTTTGCCTCATTACTGTAGGTAACAAAGCCACGTTCAAACCAAGCGGAACTGCCTGAAACATCAGTAATCACCTTCGCAATCCAGCCGCCAGTGCAAGATTCAACCGTCGTGACGGTGGCTCCAAGCTGCCCTAGCGCTTCGCCCACCTGATGACTTAATTGACGCAATGTTTTCTCTGTCATATTGGCTCCGATTGTAGACATATCGCAGGGTGACACGATAGCACTTCACGACGCTTTCAGCCGATTACATTAGATAACGCGAGGAGGTTCCAGAAAAAAGAACGGCCAGTGAATACTGGCCGATTAAATCATTTCATACTGTTAGCGATAGACTCAACATTATGCTTGAAAGCCATCTCGTATGTGCTGGCCGGACCGCTCGCATC
>DATERH010000321.1:0-5741 GCA_035271785.1 Buttiauxella sp. | reverse complement strand
TATATGGGTGTGGGTGGTACTTATGATGTGTTTACGGGTCATGTGAAGCGTGCACCAAAGGTATGGCAGAACCTTGGCCTGGAATGGCTTTATCGTTTGTTATCGCAACCGAGCCGTATCACGCGCCAAATAAAACTACTCCGTTACTTAGCCTGGCATTACACCGGGCGTCTTTAAAACATTGCTTTGCGTGCAGATAAAGTGAGTTTGATGGGATAATTTGGCTGGATAATCATCAGAATGTGCAAAGCATAACCAAATGCGCATTTTATTTAAATAAGCACTAGACAGGTGGACATGAAGCCCGTAATATCCGACCCCGCAACGGCGCTATGCGCCCGTAGCTCAGCTGGATAGAGCGCTGCCCTCCGGAGGCAGAGGTCTCAGGTTCGAATCCTGTCGGGCGCACCATTGATTGAATGGTGCCAGAGCTGCGGCGGTTCTTCTTTCTAAGAAGTCGACCGCGCGAAAAGATTTACAGTGGTGGCTATAGCTCAGTTGGTAGAGCCCTGGATTGTGATTCCAGTTGTCGTGGGTTCGAGTCCCATTAGCCACCCCATTAATTTAGTGATATTGCGAAGGTGGCGGAATTGGTAGACGCGCTAGCTTCAGGTGTTAGTGTTCTTACGGACGTGAGGGTTCAAGTCCCTCTCTTCGCACCATCTCTAAGTTAAGCAATACGAAGTAAAAGCAGTATTTCGGCGAGTAGCGCAGCTTGGTAGCGCAACTGGTTTGGGACCAGTGGGTCGGAGGTTCGAATCCTCTCTCGCCGACCAAATTTAGAAAAGACCAACCTTCGGGTTGGTCTTTTTGCATCTGGAGTTTGTAGAGGATGAGAATCTCCGAAGGAGGTTTGAGCCGAGCGCAGCGAGACAACGTTGCTTTAGCAACGACCCGCAGGGCGCGTCACGCAGTGACAAGTCATCCTCTCTCGCCGACCAAATTCAGAAAAAGCCAACCTTCGGGTTGGCTTTTTTGCATCTGGAGTTTAAAGAGGATGAGTTGAGTTGGTCGGTTAAGCGTAACGCTGCCCGGCACATACCCAGTCTCTATTTCACGACATTGCGCTTTTCATTGTCGCCGTTTGGTGACTTTTAACTAATTGATAATTAATGAAAGTGTAATGCGGTCTGTTATGTGTCTCTAAAAAGAGACATCATTGTGATTGATTTGGAGCCTTAAGATACCGTGTCGGGCACCTCAAATACCTCTGGTAACATGCTGAATGCGAAACAATTAATTATTCATATTAATTTTGAATACAAACCTGGCACGCATCGTGCAATAATATACTTGTAGATGCTCATTCCACTTCTTATGTTTGCTTAGGCTTCATAAACCCAGGAATGACGCAGAGCCGATTTACGGTGCTTATCGTCCACCGACAGATGTCGTCTTTTAGACCTCATCCAACATCATGGACATAACGTTGAGTGAAGCACCACTTAGTTGTCATACAGACCTGTTTTAACACCTGCCAATTGGCAGGTGTTTTTTTTTGTATTCTGGAAGGGAAAACGAGAAGGGAAAAGGGCGAAAGTTTCGCCCTTGGGTACTAAGGATTAGGATTATTTTGCAGCGTTAACAACAGGCCGTCACGACGCATGGTTGCAGCTTCTTCTGGTTGATGCAGCCTGTCCAGGCAATCTGCCAGCCAGGCGTAATCAAACGCATCAGGACGCTGTTTAATGGCTTCACGGAAAGCCTCACATGCTGGCTGCCATTCACCGTGCTTCATCAGCAACTGACCCAGTGTGCTGTACAACAGTGGGCGATCGCCTTGGGTTTTGATCTGCTGACGAAGGTTTTTCTCGAGTTGCTCTGGGTTTCCAGATTTCAAACGCGGCATCAGTAATATCAGACGCTCGTCAAAGTGGCGTTTCAGGCCATCGAGGATGATTTCCTGCGCTGCATCATGATCGTCACATTCAATTAGATGTTCCGCCATGGCGACCTGCAGCACAGTCTCGTGGCGCGTTTTACGGCTTTGGTTTTTCCACCAGATTTTCAGGCCATCGTTCCCCTGATCCGCCATCGCCCCATCCATCAAACCAATCCATGCCTGACGCTGAAGCGCTAAACGATGGGCTTCATCACTAACCTGTACTTTGTCCATTGTAGGCAAAATATCAAGCAGCGAACCCCACGCTCCGGTGCGGACATAGGCCATTTCAGCCAAACGTAAAACCTCCGGATGACGCGGAGCCATTTCCAGTAATTTATCTACACCGTGGCGCGCCGCGTGATTCTCATTGCGCGCCAGTTGCAGGCGCACACGAGTAATTTCGACGGGTAACTGATCATTGTCTGCCAGTTCAGCCGCACGTTCGAGGTGTTGGTTCGCCCGGATTTCATCACCACGCTGTTGTGCCGCTTCGGCTGCCAGCAAATAGTTCACCACTGGCTGTTCCGCATGATCGGCATTTTTCAGCATGAGTTTCTCAACTTGCTGATAATCACCTTCTGCCAATTTCAGCAATGCTGCTTTGGTTTGCTTGCGTGCCCGGCTGCTTTTACGTCCTACAAACCAACCACGAGTACGAGCACCGGTGTGGAAAACACTGCGCAGAACCCATTCGATGGCAAACAGTACAACCATGCTCAGGATCAGAATGATCACCAGCCCTGTGACGCTGGTTTCCACGTTGTAATTGTCTGTCTGGATAAGCACATAACCCTGATGACCAGCCAGCATCGGCCCGAGGACTATCCCGGCTATCAACAACAGAAAGAGTAATAAGACTTTAATCATGCTTATTCTCCTTGAGTGGGTGCAGGAACCGTTGCAGGTGCAGGTTCAGTTAGCGTTGGGGATGGCGCACTCGCAGCGGGTTGAGCGAGTAAATTGCGCACCCGAGTCTGCACCAGTTTTTCGAGCAGAGGTTGGCTTTCCAGCGTTTGTGGTACATCCATATTGATGCTTTGCTGGCTAAGAGAATCCAGTTCATCCAGGAACGATTTGGTCACGCTGTCGTTGGTATCGTAATAAGCACGAACCCAGGTGGAGACATTTTCAAGGGACTGCTTATAGGTTTCATCCTGATGACGTGGAACGGCTTGCGCTGCAACCAGCAGACGCGAACGGATATTTTCACGCAGATAAACATCCTGGTTTGGGGCCAGAAGCGGTACAGCCGTTTCATCGCGACGGCGGATAGTAATGAAACTATCCATAAAGTTGTGCCAGCTTTTCGTCAGGTTTTGACGCCATTCCGTGACAGTGCTTGATAGCTCGTTACCGTCAGAATCCATCGGCGTGTCATCGGTATTATTATCCGCAAGACGCAAGTTATCGACTTGATTAGAAAGCTGATTTAGCTTGAGGATAATTCCGTCGTAATCTACCTGAGTAATAGCGGACAGCGCAGAAATGTCATCTGTCAGCGCACGGCGCACAGCAAGCAGGCTTGGATCATTCATGTCAGCAAGGCTTGCATCTGCACTTTTCAGAAGTGCGGCTGCAGTGGTGACATCCTGATCACTCCACAGTTTTCGCCCGGCCAATTTTACCAGGAAATCGGACTGCGCTAACAACCAGGTTTTCGCATCACTACCGGAAATGGTCGCTACTTTTTGCTGTACTTCATCGAGTTCGCGCGCCAGATTTGCTTGTTGGCGATTCGACTCTTCGAGAGCAGAGGCTTGCTGCTTAACCGTCGTTTCCAGCGCTGATTGCTGCTGTTCTTGCTGCTTTTGTAAGGCAATTAATTGTGTTGCCAGGGCATCGGTGTTGGCAGTTTGCGCCGCCGACTGATGTTTACCATAACTGTAAAGACCGCCACCTAGCGCCAGGGCAATAGCAATGGCGATAGCACCCAACGCAATTCCGGCAATACCACTACGATTTTTCTGTGGTGGTTGTTCTGGAAGCGATGTGTTTTCCACTGCAGGTGTGGTCTCTTCAACCATGGCGGAGGTGTTCTGTTGTTCCGTCATTGTGGCGTCCCATGTTATTTACCCGTCATACTTCAAGCTGCATGTTCGTTGGCTTCTTCGTTCCCCCCTGTCACTTACTTGAGTAAGCTCTTGGGGATTTATGGCGTCGCCGCCTTGTTGCAACTCGAGTTATTTAGGGTATTGATTTATTGTAACGCGCGAAGCAGCGCGTCATTGTCTGCGTTATCGGCGACCCGAATATCTTGCCAGCCCAAATCCCGGGCAAGGTCTGCCAGACGCTCACTAACAACTAAAAGTTGGCAGTGAAGTAACCAGTTCTTTCGATACCATTCTGGAATGAGTGCATAAAGTTGTTGTAGCATTTCACCGCTTGTCACGACCAGCGTTGAAATCCCTCGTTCGTACCAGCGAAAGGCTTCTTCCGTGCCGTCATAAATTCTGGCATTTCTTTGGTAACATTCGCAGAAAGTCACTTCTGCCCCGCGTTCTGTCAGTGTTTCGCCTAACAGTTCACGGCCACCGTTACCGCGCAATATGAGTGCTCGTTTCCCGGCAACATTCTGTAATTCAGGTAATTGTAGCAAGACTTCCGTCGTTTCCCGATCTTGTGGATAACGAACCGGTAAATGACTAACAGTATGAAACGCTAATGCAGTCGTACGTCCAATTGCAAACCAGGCAAGATTTGCAGGCCATGACATAGCATTTTGGCTTAATTGTGGCTGGGCAAAATGTATGACGTGCTGCGATAAAACGAACACCAGATCGCCTGCACAAAGGTTTGCTAGCATAGTCGGCAGCGTGTCCAACTGCCGGCCCGGGGAAAACTCGATGAGAGGGAAGCTATACGCCACCTGCCCCAGTGCGCGCAGTCTGCTCACTAACTCATCCCCAGCAGGGGAAGGGCGGGTGACAAGGATCGTCATGCCGGAGCATCTCCGTCATAAACTGCGGCCAGAATTTCACGGGCCCCTTTATCAAGGAGTTCTTCTGCAAGGGATATTCCCATAGCTTCGGCATCTTCTGGTTTACCACGGCGTTCACCACGAACCAGGATAGAGCCGTCTGGTGCGCCAACTAACGCGCGCAGCCAGAGTTCGCCATTCATCAACTCGGCATAACTGCCGATTGGTACCTGGCATCCACCTTCAAGACGCATGTTCATGGCACGCTCCGCGCTTACGCGAATTGCGGTTTCTTCATGATTCAGCGACTTAAGCAACTCTTGCGTGCGTATGTCATCAAGACGGCACTCGACTCCTACCGCCCCCTGGCCTACCGCTGGCAGGGAAACTTCCGCCGGCAACGCGTAACGGATGCGCGATTGCAATTCGAGACGATTCAGCCCGGCAACCGCCAGAATAATCGCGTCGTAATCGCCGTTATCGAGCTTGCCCAAACGGGTGCCGACGTTGCCGCGCAGCGAACGAATTACCAGGTCCGGGCGACGTTCAGCAATCTGGCACTGGCGGCGCAGGCTTGAAGTGCCGACGATGCTGCCTGCGGGTAAATCATCCAGACTGGCGAAATTGTTGGAAACAAAAGCGTCACGCGGATCGTCGCGCTCGCAAATCGTCACCAGGCCAAGCCCTTCAGGGAACTCAACAGGGACATCTTTCATTGAATGCACGGCGATATCCGCACGGCCTTCAAGAAGCGCTAGCTCCAACTCTTTGACAAACAATCCTTTGCCGCCTACTTTCGCCAGCGGTGTATCAAGAATGATGTCGCCACGCGTAACCATTGGCACCAGTTCAACCGTGAGCTGGGGATGGCTCGCCATCAGGCGTTGTTTGACATAATGTGCTTGCCAAAGTGCTAATGGACTTTGGCGAGTGGCAATT
>DATERH010000320.1:0-9170 GCA_035271785.1 Buttiauxella sp. | reverse complement strand
CTCTTTTTCCGGATGAGATTTGATGTAGTACTTCACCACACCAACGTCACCGACTGCGGCATCAATACCATTTTCCGCCAGCTCTTGAAGCATCAGCGGCGTGTTATCAAAACGTTTGATGTCAGTGCTGTTTTTACCCAGTGTGTCGGATACCACAGTATCGCCCGCGCTTGAGTTCACCACGCCAACTTTCTTACCTTTGAGCGCGTTCACGGAATCGACGTTGGAATCACCAGGTACCACAATGGATTGCTCAGCCGGGAAATAAGGGGCGGAGAAAGCGACCATCGCTTTACGTTTTTCGGTGATGGTGATGCCGGAAATAATGATGTCGCGATCACCTGAATTCAGGGTGGCGAAAATCCCTTCCCACGGCGTGTTAACCAGTTTGATATCAAAACCTTCAACTTTAGCGATGGCTTTGATGATATCGATATCGAAGCCTTCAAGCTGCTTCTGGCTGTTTTCAAATTCAAATGGGCGGTATGTCCCACCGGAACCGACAACATAAGTTTGCTGCGCCGCATATGCAGAAGTGAGAATGGTTGAAACAAGGCATCCTGCTAAAACAACTGACTTTGCTAATTTCCTGAACATGTATTGCTCCCTATGAGTTTTTTATGCAGTTTATTTGCATAAAAATACATAATTTAACGAAAATCATCAACCGAAAATTACATCAGGAATTTAGAAATAGAGGACTGAAGTCGCATAAGTTGTTTAAATATGCCGTTTTTACCCGCCTGATGGCACAGCAGTACAAATATGGACACCACTGCCACTTTTGGCTCATATCAAACATCGTGCTAAATCATACTTGTGAATGAAGCCACTGAATAAACGCTTCAATTTTTGGCCATTGTCGCCCAGGAAGCGTGGTGGCGTAGTAATGCTGATGGCACTTCAACGTCATATCGCCAAATGGAGCAACCAGTTCACCGCGATCAAGGCGTTTTTGCACCAGTCTTTTGCGCCCCATCGCCACACCTACCTGGTTCACAGCGGCAATTACCGCTAAATCTGAACGATCAAAACCAATGCCGGAAGAAGAAGGTAACGTGACCGAGAAATGCTGCGCCCAGCTGTGCCATTCGTCCGTGCCCGAATCGTTGCTCCATGCCTGCCGGTCATGCAGCAAGGTACAGTTGCGCAGATGGGCCGGTTTATTTTTTAATTCAAAATGTTGGGCATATTCCGGGCTGCACACCGGCACGATGGCTTCATCCATCAGAAAATGATGGGTTAATTGCGAGGAAGGCGTGTCGTCAAAATAGAGAGCCAAATCCACGCCTGCGCGTTGCAGATTCACGTTGTCATTGCCGGTGAGAATGGTCAGGGAAATAGACGGATAGCGTCGGGTAAAATCCCCGAGCCGCGGGACAAGCCAGCATTGAGCAACGGAAGGGCGAGAATAAATCGTCAGCAGGCCCGACAGCTCCTGATTTTTAATATCCAGGATCTCCTGATTTAACGTATCCAGCGATGATTTCAGCGCCCAGAAAACCCTTTTTCCTTCATGTGTTAACTCAACTTTACGGTGTGAACGCACAAACAGCTGAATCCCCAACTCCTGCTCAAGCTGATTAATGCGGTGGCTGACAGCGCTCGAACTTAACGAAAGTTCTTCTGCCGCCAGGGCGAATGACTGATGCCGTGCTGCCACTTCAAAAGTGTAGAGTTTTGATAACTGCCAGCCATTAAGTAAGCGATTTCTGACTTCGCGTATCGGGTCCATGGTGCTCTCCAGAGAGAAAACTTCATCGCTGCATTGTAAAATACGCCCCCGGAAACGTCGTCCTAAGATGCAAAAAACCGAACCAAAATCAAATTAACCTACCACTTTTCAACCTGAATCACTCTTTTGCCTCAATCTGGCTCATGTGAAGTGCCATTTATATCGTTTGTCAGCCAGGTGCATTTTTTATCCAATAGCCGCAGATAAATCGAAGAGTGAGGTGGGTATGGAATCTCAGGTTTGGGTTGTGGGTACGCTGCTTAGCAGCATAATTTTAATCGTCTTTACCATCGTAAAACTGAAGTTTCACCCTTTCCTTGCTTTGCTGCTGGCCAGTTTTTTTGTCGGCACCATGATGAGTATGAGCCCACTGGATATGGTGAATGCTATTGAAAATGGCATCGGCAGCACCCTGGGCTTCCTTGCAGCCGTCATCGGCCTTGGCACGATTCTGGGCAAGATGATGGAAGTGTCCGGTGGCGCTGAACGCATAGGCCTGGCTTTACAGCGTTGCCGCTGGTTGTCAGCTGATGTGATCATGGTTTTGGTGGGGTTGATTTGCGGCATTACATTGTTCGTAGAAGTCGGTGTGGTACTGCTGATTCCTCTGGCGTTTTCTATCGCCAAAAAAACCAATACTTCGCTGCTAAAACTGGCTATCCCATTATGTACTGCGTTAATGGCGGTGCATTGCGTGGTTCCTCCACATCCGGCGGCGATGTTTGTGACCAACAAATTGGGCGCGGATGTCGGTACAGTGATTGTGTATGGTTTACTGGTGGGCTTAACCGCATCGTTAGTCGGTGGGCCGCTGTTCCTGAAATTTGTCGGCAACCGCCTGCCATTTAAAACTGTGCCAGCTGAATTTTCCGACCTAAAAGTCCGTAAAGAAGAAACGTTGCCTTCGTTAGGCGCGACACTGTTTACGATTTTATTGCCGATTGGCCTGATGCTGGTGAAAACGCTTGCCGAGCTAAACATGGCGAAAGGCGGGACGCTGTATATGGTGTTGGAGTTTATCGGCAACCCAATCACAGCCATGTTTATAGCGGTGTTTGTGGCCTATTACGTTCTCGGATTACGCCAGCATATCGGCATGAGTCAGTTGCTAACCCATACGGAAAATGGCTTTGGTTCAATCGCTAACATTTTGCTGATTATCGGTGCGGGTGGGGCGTTTAACGCCATCCTGAAAACCAGTGGTCTGGCGGATTCGCTGGCGGTGTTGCTATCCAACCTGCACATGCACCCGATTCTGCTGGCATGGCTGGTTGCCCTGATTCTGCATGCTGCGGTGGGTTCTGCTACGGTCGCGATGATGGGAGCCACCGCGATTGTGGCACCGATGCTACCGCTGTATCCCAATGTCAGCCCGGAGATTATCACCATTGCTATTGGTTCCGGCGCGATTGGCTGCACCATCGTCACAGATTCACTGTTCTGGCTGGTGAAGCAATATTGCGGCGCAACACTCAACGAAACATTTAAATACTATACAACGGCGACATTTATCGCCTCTCTGCTGGCACTGGGCGCGACGTTCCTGCTTTCCTTTATCATCTAAGCGCAAAGAGATTGTCTTATGAAAAACGCTGAAATAAACACATTGATTCAAGAGTTTCCGCTGGTTCGCTGTCTGATTGATATGCAAGAAACCTGTTGGTTTAACCCGGAAACCACCACGCTTGTCGAAGGATTACCGTATGTCGGTCTGACGGCTGAAGATGTTCAGGATGCTCATGAACGTTTGACTCGTTTCGCACCTTATCTGGCGCAGGCGTTTCCAGAAACAGCAGCGACCAACGGCATTATCGAGTCAGAGTTGGTGGCGATCCCGGCCATGCAAAAGCGTCTGGAAACAGAGTTTAAGCAAAAAATCGCGGGGCAGTTGCTGCTAAAAAAAGACAGTCATCTGCCCATTTCAGGTTCGATTAAAGCGCGTGGCGGGATTTATGAAGTGCTGACGCATGCCGAAAAACTGGCGATTGAAGCAGGTTTACTGACGACCAAAGATGACTATCGCAAATTGCTGACTCCTGAATTTAAAGACTTCTTTAGCCAGTACAGCATCGCCGTCGGTTCAACCGGCAACTTGGGTTTATCCATCGGGATTATGAGTGCCCGCATTGGATTTAATGTCACCGTGCATATGTCAGCTGATGCCCGTGCATGGAAAAAAGCCAAACTGCGCAGCCATGGCGTCACGGTTGTGGAGTATGAAGAAGATTATGGCGTCGCTGTTGAACAAGGCCGTAAAGCAGCCGAATCTGACCCTAATTGTTTCTTTATCGACGACGAGAACTCCCGCACCTTGTTCCTCGGCTATTCGGTTGCCGGTCAGCGCCTGAAAGACCAATTTGCCCAACAAGGCCGTGTAGTTGATGAACAACATCCGCTGTTTGTTTACCTACCGTGCGGCGTCGGCGGCGGCCCTGGCGGAGTGGCATTTGGCCTGAAAATGGCGTTCGGCGATAACGTTCACTGCCTGTTTGCTGAGCCAACGCACTCACCTTGTATGCTGCTGGGTGTTTACACTGGCCTGCATGATGAGATTTCCGTGCAAGATTTGGGTATTGATAATATTACTGCTGCCGATGGCCTGGCTGTAGGACGTGCATCCGGGTTTGTTGGACGTGCAATGCAAAGGCTGCTCGATGGTTTTTATACCCTCGAAGATCAGACGATGTATACGCTGCTCGGCTGGTTGGCGGAAGAAGAAAACATTCGTCTTGAGCCTTCAGCGCTGGCTGGCATGCCCGGCTCTCTGCACGTGAGCACCGATGCGGCCTATCATCAGATGCACAACTTCAGCGCTGAACAGCTGCAAAATGCCACGCATATCGTCTGGGCGACGGGCGGCGGCATGGTACCGGAAGCTGAGATGGCGCAATATCTGGCGAAGGCAAAGTAACGCTTATTAGGGTAAGGGAAAACGCCCCTTACCCTATTTCGCTGTTATTTCATTTCAGTTCAGGCCAGTACTCTTTGTTCGCCTCAATCAAATCATCAAGAATCGCTTTGGCAACCGAAGCGCTCGGTACGGTTTTAGAGAGCGTAATCGCCTGCCATAACTTCAGGTAAGAGCATTCTTCCCAGGCTTCTACTACCAGTTTTTCAACCGCAACTTGCTGGTTCATCAACCCTTTTTGGAACTGTGGAATATTGCCTACCACCAATGGCTCTGGCCCGCTTTTGCCTACCAGACAAGGGATTTCAACCATCGCTTCCGGGTCAAAGTTATTGATTGCACCGTTATTGGGCACAATCAAAAGCATGCGTTCCTGAGTGTTAAAAGCGATAGCCGCCGCCAGATCGACGATATACGAGGCGTGTTCGTCAATTTCAAGTTCCCCTGCCGATGATTTCCCAGCCTGAATAATGGCATGGCAGGAACCAAACACATGCTTTTCCCGGTGCTCCATCACTTCGTTCGCGCGTGTGTGTTGCGGGTTGGAGTGTTTAACCACGTAATCCGGGAACAAATAATATTTCAGATAGGTATTCGGCAAGGTGTGCGGATCCAGCGCGCAGACATCTCTCGCTTTCACAAAGGTGTCGTTCCAGCTGGCTTCGGTTACTTCCTCATCTGCGGGCGGAACATAGCCAAATTTCGCGACATGTTCACGGATTTTAGGCATTAAATCGTTGCCATTTTTATCTTCGATGGATGTCCACCAGCCGAAGTGGTTCAGCCCGTAGTAACGCGTGCTCATCTCTTTGCGGTCTTTCAGGCCAACGATTTGCGCCATGCGGCTTTCAATGCCGATCGGCATATCACAAATGTTAAGGATTTTTGCGTTCGGACGCAGGCGACGTGTCGCTTCGGCCACGATTGCGGCTGGGTTGGAATAGTTCAGCATCCATGCATTCGGTGAATATTTTTCCATATAATCGACCAAACCCAGCACGCCACCAATGGAACGCATACCGTAGGCAATTCCGCCTGGCCCACAGGTTTCCTGGCCTACTACGCCGTGGCGTAGGGGGATTTTCTCGTCTTTTTCACGCATCGGGTATTTGCCCACGCGAATGTGCGCCATCACGAAGTCCACATCGGTAAACGCCTCTTGCGGATCGGTGGTGTAACTAAATTCGATGTCCGGAGCCTGCTCTTTGAGGATAACTTTGCAGGCTTCAGCGATGGTTTCCTGACGCACACCATCGTTGTCATAGAATTTCAGGGCGCGCAGCGGGAAACGGTGCTGGTTTGCCAGTAACATCAATACGATACCCGGCGTAAATGTACTGCCGCCACCGGCTACAACTACAGAGAATTTTTTCATGATACAGCCTCCGTCAGGGATTTAAGTTCGGTCAAAGAAGTGTCATTCATCAGGGTTTCAAGCTGGTCTCGGACTTGCGGGACGTTCAGACCCACAATCACCTGAATACCGTTGCCTCGTCGCACCACGCCGTGGGCGCCCAGCGCTTTGAAACTGTCGTCGCTTTCGGTGAGCGACATATCGTGAAGCGTTATCCGTAAGCGGGTTGCACAGTTATTCACGCTCTCAATATTTTGCGTCCCCCCTAGCGCCTGCAAAAAGCCCGCCGCCTGGCTCGCCCCGGCCAATGGTTTGCTGTTGCGTGCCGCTTTAAAATCGTCTTTCGAATAGAGTTTGATTTCGCTCTCTTCGCGGCCTGGCGTTTTGAAGTTGAACCGCAGAATCAGGGTACGGAATACGAAGAAGTAGATAGCCGTGAAAATAAGGCCGATGCCGATTTGCGTCAGGATCATCCAATAGTGGTTATGGAACAGCGGGATCCAGACCTGGGGAATCATGGTGTCTATCAGCCCGCCGCCCATGTTCCCGACCACGCCGCACATATACATCACAGTGGCCATGGTTGCGGCGAGCAGCGCATGAATGACAAACAACACCGGTGAAATGAATAAAAAGGTGAATTCCAGCGGCTCGGTTATCCCGACCAGCACGGCGGTGAGCACTGCTGGAACCAGCAATCCGGCGACTTTTTTACGATTTTCAGGTGCAGCGGTGTAATACAACGCGAGGGCAATTCCGGGGGCTGCAAATATTTTGGAATTACCAAACAAACCAAATCCCCCTTCCGGGAACAATGTTTTCAGCGGCACGGTGGTTTGGCTGTATTCCAGCAGGTGGTTTGCCCAATAAATTTGGATCCCCCCTTCAACCGCCGCTGGGCCAAACATAAATGGGCCATATACAAAGTGGTGTAAACCCGTTGGAATAAGTATACGTTCGAGGAAAATATAGACCCAGACGCCCAACGCACCCGCACTGCGTAAAAATGCCTGTAATGATTCAATTCCCATTTGTACTTTTGGCCAACCCAACAATGTTAGCCATGCGCATGGAATCATCACTAAAAAAGCAATAATCACTACAAAGGATGTTCCCTGAAAAACGCCTAAAAAGACCGGTAGTGTTTTATTAAAATAACGATTGTGCAATGCCGTCACGATACCGGAAATAACAATAGCGCCAATAATACTGGTATCGAGCGTTTTTATTCCTGCCAGTAATGTCAAACCACTTCCGGCAACAGGATCAACTGAAAAGTCGACACCAAAATAATTACCCCAGGTCATACCCATCGCATTAATAAAATAGTTCCAGGTCAGAAAGCTCACCATCACCGCAAGACAAGCGCGCCCCTGAGCCTGCTTTGCCAGGCCAATCGGTAAGCCGACGGCAAAAATCAGTGGCATATTACGGAATACCGCCCAACCACCCTCTTCAACAATATGAACAATTTGTGCGAATAAGCTATTTGGATCGGTTAATGCTTCACCTACAAACATCGGGTTGCGCAGCATAATAGCAATCCCAACAATAATACCGGCGAAGGGAAAGAGTAAAACCGGCGTAAACATGGCACCACCAAAGCGTTGTATTTGACTGAGCATTTTCCATCCTCACAGAACAAGCAGTAGGGTAAGTTATTTTATTTATCTTTAATTAAAGCCTGTGAGGATAATAGGGATACAACACGGCAAAAAACATGACATTACGGGATGAAATGTGACCGCATTCATTGTTTTATTTTGGTTAAAGTTATCTACTTCCAGGAATAAAACTAGACATCGTTGTTATTCATTCAGGTATTAATACATTCCTCTGGATGCAGCACTTTGAATTATCGGTTCTTGAAGGTTTCAATAACTATGTCTTTTTGTGTCTGACTGGAAAATAAGAGGTATACGGGTGATCTACAAATCTATCGCCGATCGGTTACGCATCCAGCTAAATTCAGCGGATTACAGTATTGGTAGCCCTTTGCCTTCTGAGGCTAAGTTGGCAAATGAGTTTAACGTATCGCGCATGACGGTTCGTAAAGCGATCGATTTGTTAGTGAACAACGGGTTGGTGGTGCGCCGTCACGGGAGCGGCACCTATGTCGTGAAGAAGGATGTGCATCAGGAAACGATGAATTTGACCGGGCTGGTTGAAGTGATGCGCAAGCAAGGCAAAGAGGTCGTCAGTGAGGTGCTGGAATTTAACGTGATGCCTGCGCCACCCGCAATTGCCAGCCAACTGCGGATTAAAATTGATGAACAGATTTATTACTCGCGCCGGGTGCGCTACGTGGACGGAAAGTCGCTAATGGTAGAAGACAGCTATATGCCAGTAAAATTGTTCCGTAATTTATCCATCGCCCATCTGGAAGGCTCGAAATTCAGTTTTATCGAGGATGAATGTCAGATAATCGTCTGCGGTAACTACGAAAATCTGACCCCGGTGCTGGCCGATAAGAAAATAGCGACGCTGCTGAATATTGACGAGCTGACGCCCATTCTGCGCATCTCGTCGCTGTCATACAACGACAGCGGTGACTATGTGAATTACTCGGTGATGTTCCGCAATGCCAGCGAATACCAGGTGGATTACCATTTACGACGGGTGCATTTACCCGCCTGATCGGTCATCACATCCAGAACAATACCGCCAAAAGCTGCGGCGTGATAATGCGCAGGAACATCACCAACGGGTAAACCGTGGCGTAAGAGAGTGCCGCCGCGCCGCTGGTCGCATGTAAGCCGTTGGCGAAGGCCAGCGCTGGCGGGTCGGTCATCGAGCCGGCCAGCATGCCGCACAGCGTCAGGTAGTTCATTTTGGCGAGCAATCTTGCGATGAGTGCTGTCACCAGCAACGGAATACCAGTAATCAGAATGCCGTAGCCAATCCAACTGACCCCATCGCCATGCAGCAGCGTACTGACAAAATCGCCGCCGGATTTCAAACCAACCACCGCAAGGAACAACACAATTCCCAGCTCGCGCAACGCGAGGTTGGCACTCGGTGGCATAAACCAATACAGCGTACCAATACTGCCAATGCGCCCAAGAATTATCGCCATGATGAGCGGCCCACCCGCGAGCCCAAGGCGCAGTGCAACAGGGAATCCCGGAATGAAGAGCGGGATAGAACCCAATAAAACACCAAGCCCAATGCCA
>DATERH010000319.1:0-9038 GCA_035271785.1 Buttiauxella sp. | reverse complement strand
CGCCAGGATGCGGCGATGGACAAAGAGCAATGGAATGACACACGGAACTTACGCCAGAAAGTGAACAAACGGAGCGAAAAAGAGTGGGACAAAACCGATACCGCTTTTGATGCGCGCGATAATTGCCAGAAAAGTGCCAATATCAACGCCTATTGGGAACCGAACACCCTGCGTTGTCTGGATCGCCGCACCGGCCGCGATGCCACCCCTTAACGCTGTAATCTGGTCATTAAGGCTTCAGCCAAAAGGAACTTGTAGGCCGGGTGTCGCTGACGCTAATCCGACCTACAACCTCCTTCATCTGCCGTTCTGGGTGTAACGTGTTATGCCAGATTCAGTGTGGCGCGATGTTTTGCAGATTCCATCCCCAGCTCAATCATTTCCATGACCTGAATGGCTTGAGCCGCCGGAACCGGGTTCTCACCGTGTCCGGTGAGAGCATCGCGAATCGCTGCATAGTACGCAGGATAATTACCCGGCACCGTTAGCAAAGTTTGCTCGCTCATCACATCACCTTGCGCCAGAGTCAGGACACCATCACGCATATCGTAACCCCAGTCTTCCTGCGGCAAGCGTTCGCCCGACTTCAGGCGGTCTTCCTGCGGATCCAGACCATATTTGATATAGCTGCCGCGCGCGCCATGCACGATATAACGCGCGGTTTCTGCCGCTGCCAGCAAGGTACCATGCAGCACAACACGGCGTTGTGGATACGCCAATACCGCATGGAAGTAGTCGGTCGCTTGTGCGCCTGGGCGCAATTGGCCCAGATCCACGGTCAGGCTCACCGGCAACCCGAAAAGATTCAGCGCCTGGTCAATAAGATGTGGCCCTAAGTCGTACCAAATACCACTGCCAACACCGGCCTGCTCACGCCAGCGATTGCGAACTTGTGGGCGGTAGCGGTCGAAATGCGATTCAAAATAGGCAACTTCACCCAGAGTACCTTCGGCCAACAACCCTTTCAGGGTTAAAAAATCACTGTCCCAACGGCGGTTATGGAACACCGAAAGTAACAAACCACAGCTTTTAGCCAGGGCATCTAATTCACGCGCCTGTGACAACGTCACGGTAAACGGTTTATCAACCACTACGTGTTTACCCGCTTCCAGCGCCGCTTTGGCCAACGGGAAGTGAGTATCATTTGGTGTAGGAATGACTATCAGGTCTATATTGGGGTCGTTGAATAGATGATGAGGGTCAGAGACGACCGGCATGTTTGGCCAGTCAGCATGAACTTTCGTCGCGTCACTACTGGAAACACCGGCCAAAACCATACCAGGTGTTCCTACAATTAAGGGAGCATGAAAGGTTTTGCTGGCGTAACCGTAACCGATTAATCCAACACGAATGTTATCACTCATTTGATTACCTCATTTTTTCGACGGGTCATTTGACACCATGCCATCGATTGTAACAACAGGTAATTATATTGTTATGTGTTAGCTGCATATTCACCAGGCAATCGTTAATCAATCGGCTATCTGAAGGGGATGCGTGACGCACTCATCTGCATGCCAAAATCAGTCTGGTGCACTGTTATCTAACATCTCACAGGTAGCAAAGCGCTGAAAAAACCTTATAATCCCCCCGCCTTATGATTTGCATAAGGAAAGTTTCATACTTTTCGGGAGGTAACATGACGAGTATACAAGAACCCACGCATGCACCACGTATTGCAGGCTGGCTTCTGGCCCCTCTCGCCTGGCTTCTGATGACGCTTCTGAGCAGCACTATTGCGCTGGCCATTTATCTTATGATGCTCATCTCGCCAGAAAGCCATCGACTTATGAGCGCACAAGGCCCCAAAATGGTTATCTTGTGGTACACCTCGATTGCCTGCGCGATTGCGATGTGGGGTTATACCATGTGGTTGACTATTGCCTTCTTCAAACGCCGTAAGAATGTGGTACGTCATTATATTCTTTGGTTATTATTGTCAGTACTGCTCGCGATTAAAACCTTCGCGTTTTCCCCAGTAAGTGACACTCTGGCATTACGTCAGTTGATGTTTCCTTTATTGGCTGCCGCTTTGTTGGTTCCTTACCTCAAGCGCTCGCAGCGCGTGAAGCAAACATTTATTAAACCGTAAGTTATCCAAAATAATTCAAGTTGCATCGCGGCGGCAAGAGAACGCATCCCGATGAGCTGACTCAAGTTAGTGATTCGGGTAAGAGAACGTAGCCAACCAAGATGCAGTTTGAAGTATGACGGGTATAACCCTATAAACACTCCGTTGTCGTTATTGGCTTGTTGGCCGATAATAGGCGGCTTTTTTTTGGTTTCAGGTCTTATTCATGACAGATTATTTGCTGCTCTTTGTTGGTACGGTGCTGGTCAATAACTTCGTATTGGTGAAGTTTCTTGGCTTGTGTCCGTTTATGGGGGTTTCCAAAAAACTGGAGACCGCCATCGGCATGGGGCTGGCAACCACTTTTGTCCTGACGCTGGCATCTATTTGCGCCTGGCTGGTCAATGAGTTAATCCTTATTCCTCTCGACTTAGTCTATTTGCGCACGCTGGCGTTTATTCTGGTGATTGCCGTTGTCGTGCAATTTACCGAAATGGTGGTTCGTAAAACCAGCCCGGCACTTTATCGCTTGCTGGGTATCTTTTTACCCCTCATAACCACTAACTGTGCAGTGCTGGGTGTTGCGCTGCTTAATATCAATCTGGGCCACAACTTCTTGCAATCAGCACTTTATGGCTTTTCAGCTGCGGTTGGGTTCTCGCTGGTGATGGTGCTATTTGCTGCCATTCGTGAACGTCTGGCGGTTGCCGATGTACCCGCTCCTTTTCGCGGTAATGCCATTGCACTTATCACCGCCGGATTGATGTCTTTGGCCTTTATGGGCTTTAGCGGATTGGTAAAGTTCTGATGAGTACTATTTGGATTGCAGTGATTGCACTGGGTCTCTTAGGCCTGGTGTTCGGGCTGATCCTCGGCTATGCCTCACGCCGTTTTCGCGTCGAAGAAGACCCGATTGTCGATAAAATTGATGAGTTGTTACCGCAAAGTCAATGTGGTCAATGTGGTTATCCTGGTTGTCGTCCCTATGCAGAGGCAGTAGGAAACCAGGGCGCAAACATCAACCTGTGCGCTCCCGGCGGCGAAGCTGTTATGCACAAAATTGCCACGTTACTTAACGTCGATCCTCAACCTATTGATGGTGATGGTCTGGCGCAGGAACCGGTGCGCATGCTGGCTGTTATTGACGAAGCCAACTGTATTGGCTGCACCAAGTGTATTCAGGCTTGCCCGGTAGACGCCATTGTTGGTGCGACCCGTGCTATGCATACCGTTATTAGTGACCTTTGCACCGGATGCAATTTATGTGTCGACCCATGCCCTACGCGCTGTATTGATTTGCGCCCGGTCGAAACCACCACAGAAAGCTGGAAGTGGGATCTGCAAACCATCCCGGTTAGACTCATTCCGGTGGAGCAACATGCTTAAGTTATTTACCCGTTTCAAAAAAGATAAAATCTGGGATTTTGACGGTGGTATCCATCCACCAGAAATGAAAACTCAGTCAAACGGCACGCCGTTACGCCAGGTACCTTTACCGCAAAAGCTGGTTATCCCGTTAAAGCAGCATATTGGTGCTGAAGGTGAGCTCTGCGTGAAGGCCGGCGATTATGTGCTGCGCGGTCAACCATTGACCCGTGGGCGTGGCCGCATGCTGCCAGTCCATGCTCCGACATCCGGAACTATTACCGCCATTGCCCCCCACTCCACAGCCCATCCTTCTGCACTGACTGAGTTGAGTGTCATTATTGAAGCCGATGGCGAAGATAAGTGGATTGAACGTGACGGCTGGCACAACTATACCTCCCGCAACCGCGAAGAGCTGATTGAGCGTATTCATCAGTTTGGTGTCGCAGGTTTGGGGGGGGCAGGCTTCCCTACCGGCAATAAATTGCTCGGTGGTGCCGATAAAATTGATACGCTGATTATCAATGCTGCTGAATGCGAACCATACATTACTGCCGACGATCGCCTGATGCAGGATTGCGCCGCGCAAATAATCGAAGGTGTACGCATCCTCTCGCATATTCTCAAGCCCCAGCGGGTACTCATCGGTATCGAAGACAACAAACCGCAGGCGATTTCGATGCTGCGTGCGGTGCTGTGCGATACGCACGGCATTCAACTGCGCGTGATTCCAACAAAATATCCGTCCGGTGGGGCGAAGCAACTGACCCAGATTCTGACGGGAAAACAGGTTCCACAGGGTGGCCGCTCTTCCGATATCGGCGTGCTGATGCAAAACGTCGGTACTGCTTTTGCGGTGAAGCGCGCCATTATTGACGGTGAACCATTAACCGAGCGCGTAGTGACCTTAACCGGTGATGCGGTTTCGCAGCCCGGTAATGTCTGGGCACGGTTAGGAACACCCGTTCGCCATCTGCTCGATTTCGCCGGTTTCCGACCCGCTCACGATCAACAAGTGATTATGGGTGGGCCTCTGATGGGCTTTAGCCTGCCGTGGCTGGATGTTCCGGTGGTGAAAATCACCAACTGTTTGCTGGCCCCGTCTGTTAATGAAATGGGTGATCAACCTGAAGAACAGAACTGCATCCGCTGTAGCGCTTGCGCCGATTCTTGCCCGGCCGATTTATTGCCACAGCAGCTTTATTGGTTTAGCCGTGGGCAGCAGCACGACAAAGCACAAGCCCATAACCTGAAAGATTGCATTGAATGTGGCGCATGCGCTTATGTATGTCCAAGCAACATTCCGCTGGTGCAGTACTTCCGTCAGGAAAAAGCCGAGATCCGCGAAATTGAGCTGGAGGCTAAACGTACCGCTGAAGCAAAAGTACGTTTTGAGGCTCGCCAGGCGCGTCTTGAGCGTGAAAAAGTTGCACGACTGGAACGTCATAAGAAAGCCGCTGTTCAGCCCACAGCTAAAGATAACGATGCGATTCAGGCAGCTCTTGCTCGCGTAAAGAGTAAGCAAGCACAAAGTAATGAGCCCATCGTCATTCAGGCAGGAAGCTTACCGGATAACCAACAAATGATTGCTGCACGTGAAGCTCGCAAAGCGCAGGCACGTGCTCGTCAGGCAGAAAAAGAATCGCAGCCAAGTGAGTCAGAAAAACCGGTAATCGACCCACGTAAAGCCGCTGTCGAAGCGGCTATTGCCCGGGCTAAAGCGCGTAAAGCCGCTCAAACCGGTGAATCCACACCTGTAGTTGAAACCGCTGAAGTGGCTAAAGCCGATGCAGTTGACCCGCGTAAAGCTGCAGTCGAAGCGGCTATCGCCCGGGCTAAAGCGCGCAAAACCGCTCAGGCGGCAGCCGCATCTGTAGAAGAACCTGACCAAGAACAAGATCCGCGTAAAGCCGCGGTTGCCGCTGCCATAGCCCGAGTCCAGGCGCGAAAAGCGGCGCAACAAATGGCAACAGAGGAATAGATGGTTTTCAAGATAGCAAGCTCCCCTTATACCCATAACCAACGCAGCACTTCCCGTATTATGCTGCTGGTGACCTGCGCCACTTTGCCGGGGATGGCAATGCTGTGGTATTGGTTCGGCTGGGGCAGTCTGGTGCAAATCGCATTTGGTATTCTGGCAGCCGTCGCAGCAGAACTCTTAGTACTGAAACTTCGTAAACAACCACTGAAAATCCTGGGTGACAATTCAGCGGCCTTAACCGGCCTTCTGTTAGGTATGAGTATTCCGCCACTTGCTCCATGGTGGATGGTTATCCTCGGTACTCTTTTCGCAGTTATCATCGCGAAACAGTTATATGGCGGGCTTGGCCATAATCCCTTTAACCCAGCGATGGTTGGCTATGTGGTATTGCTGATTGCCTTTCCGGTGCAAATGACATCGTGGCTTCCGCCCCATTCACTTGCCGCCACGGTTCCAGGGTTTGCCGATTCACTGCATGTTATTTTCTCAGGTGCCACCGCAGCGGGCGACAGCATGTCGCAATTACGCATGGGTGTTGATGGCATAAGCCAGGCCACGCCGCTTGATACCTTTAAAACTGGGCTTCGTGCCGGGCATTCCACAACTTCCCTGTTGCAATCCCCTATCTATACAGGTGTTTTGGCTGGTATCGGCTGGCAATGGGTCAACCTGGCTTTCTTAGCCGGTGGTGTGTTCTTATTGATGAAAGGCGCGATTCGTTGGCATATTCCGGTCAGTTTCCTGATAACACTGGCAGTGTGCGCCACTCTCGGTTGGGTATTTTCCCCGGAAACCTCTGCTTCGCCGGTCATTCACCTGTTTTCTGGCGCCACGATGCTGGGTGCATTTTTCATTCTCACCGACCCTGTTACCGCGTCGACAACGAATCGTGGACGTCTGATTTTTGGCGCCCTGACTGGGGTGTTAGTGTGGCTAATTCGCACCTATGGCGGCTACCCCGATGGTGTCGCATTTGCCGTTTTGCTGGCAAATATTACCGTCCCATTGATTGACTACTACACCCGTCCCCGTGCTTATGGGCACCGCTAAGGAACCGTCGTGCTAAAAACAATGCAAAAACATGGCGTGACTCTGGCGCTGTTTGCCGTCATGGCAACTGCGCTTACGGCAGTCGTCAATGCGTTAACCAAAGATACCATTGAGCAACAGGCCATTGCGCAACAAAAGCTGTTGTTTGATCAGGTGATTTCCCCTGATAGCTATGACAATAATATTCAGGCCAGTTGCCAGGTGGTTAATGACCCGCAACTAGGTAAAGGTGAGCGCCATATTTACGTGGCGCGTAATGGCCAACAGCCGGTTGCCGTCGTGATGGAAGCGACAGCACCTGACGGTTATTCTGGGGCTATTCAGTTGCTCATCGCCGCAGATTTTAATGGCAAAGTCCTCGGGACTCGTGTCACAGAACACCATGAAACACCAGGGCTTGGCGATAAAATTGAAACGCGTCTGAGTGACTGGATAACCCATTTTGCCGGTAAAACCATTCAAGGTAATGATGACCCAAGCTGGGCGGTGAAAAAGGATGGCGGCCAGTTTGATCAGTTTACGGGTGCCACTATCACACCACGTGCGGTCGTCAATGCGGTAAAACGTGCGGGACTGTTTGCTAAAACATTGCCATCACAAATTGATAATCTACCTGTTTGTGGAGCACAACCATGAGCGAAGTAAAAGATATTGTCGTTCAGGGGTTATGGAAAAATAACTCAGCGCTGGTGCAATTATTGGGCCTGTGCCCATTGCTTGCGGTGACCTCCACCGCCACCAATGCCCTTGGCCTCGGTCTGGCTACTACACTCGTGTTGGTGCTGACCAATAGCGCCGTGTCCGCGCTGCGCCGTTGGGTTCCATCAGAAATTCGTATCCCAATTTATGTAATGATTATTGCGTCGGTCGTCAGCACCGTACAAATGCTCATTAACGCCTATGCTTATGGTTTATATCAGTCTTTAGGGATTTTCATTCCCTTGATTGTGACTAACTGCATCGTCATTGGTCGCGCCGAAGCATTTGCCGCCAAAAGCAGTGTACCGCTAGCCGCCCTCGATGGACTTGCCATTGGGATGGGGGCCACAAGCGCGATGTTTGTTTTGGGTTCGCTACGTGAAATCATTGGCAACGGAACGTTGTTTGATGGGGCTGATGCGTTGCTGGGTAGCTGGGCTAAGGTGCTGCGCATCGAAATCTTCCACACCGATACCCCTTTCCTGCTGGCGATGTTGCCACCGGGTGCATTCATCGGTCTGGGTTTGATGTTGGCCGTGAAGTATCTGATTGATGAAAAAATGAAAACGCGCCGTACCGCGAAAGCGGCTGCACCGGAAGGGAATCCAGAGAAAGCGTAATGAATAAAACCATACGATTAGAGATCCTCACACGTCTGCGTGATAACAACCCTCACCCGACTACAGAGTTAAATTTCAGTTCCCCGTTTGAATTGCTGATATCGGTTCTACTGTCAGCGCAAGCCACTGACGTCAGTGTCAACAAAGCGACAGCAAAACTGTATCCGGTAGCCAATACGCCACAAGCCATGCTGGATTTGGGCGTGGATGGCGTGAAGGCATACATCAAAACCATCGGTCTGTTTAACAGCAAAGCCGAAAACGTCATCAAGACCTGCCGAATGTTGATAGATCTGCACAATGGTGAAGTACCGGAAGACAGAGCGGCACTGGAAGCCTTACCGGGTGTGGGTCGTAAAACCGCAAACGTGGTGCTCAATACCGCGTTTGGCTGGCCTACTATCGCCGTTGATACCCATATATTCCGCGTGTGTAACCGCACCAACTTCGCACCTGGCAAAAATGTCGAGCAAGTTGAGGAAAAACTGCTGAAGGTGGTTCCTGCAGAATTTAAAGTGGATTGCCACCATTGGTTAATTCTCCACGGGCGTTACACCTGCATCGCCCGTAAGCCACGCTGTGGCTCATGTATCATTGAAGATCTCTGCGAATTCAAAGAGAAGATTGACCTCTAATCGGCTGCCCGCTTCTTTAGAGGCAGGCCAAATCCCCCCTACTCCCCCGACCACTGTTTAGAATAACGAATCCATTGATTTATTCTGCATTTCACTACAGATTCACTTAATTCGTCTGATGAATAATCACTCGAATAGGTTAATCGTTTTTTTACGATAAGAATTTTCTATAATTATGTGATTCAGATCACACTGATAACTTAATGTTAAATTTAAGTCATAGAAATGAAACAAATAACCTCGCAATAAGAAGTGATTACCCCATGAAAGCAGTATAATGACCCGTACAAATCTTTACAGACAGCCTATATCACTATACATAGAGTGAAAAAGCAGAGCATATAACTAAAATACGTTAATCACGTTATTAACAGAGATAATAAATCGGCAAAGAGCATTTTGATAAAATTTAACGCTGAATATCAATTTGCTTTGCGGAGCTTTATCTCGCCATAGATAAATGTAACAGTTTATTGCAAAACACTTGCCTGAAGCCTCAGGATAGTGAACATTACCCGCCGTTTCCCCTTTCTTATAACTAAAAAAGCGAATGCACACTCGGCATGACGCTTTAAACACTCCTATTAAATTGGGATGTAAAAAAAGAGGTATATGTG
>DATERH010000318.1:0-53250 GCA_035271785.1 Buttiauxella sp. | reverse complement strand
CAGAATTACCCGCCACACCGGTTTAGCAACTAATTAATAACAGGCGAATCATTTTTAATAACATTCGTGCTTTTCTGAGTGTAAACCGTGCAATTATCGGGAATGTCTTTATTGATAAATGACATCGCCCCAATAACGACGTTATTGCCAATTTTTAAATCAGAACCGATGATGCACGAGTTTGCACCGATATCAACATTGTCACCGAGTTGTATTATTTTTTGGCGTTTTCCGTCGAGTTTTGCACCAATGGTTGTATTTTGTCTAATCAGCAGATTTTCGCCAGCACACACGATGTGAGAAATGGTTATCCCCGGATAGTGCGCTATCCGCAGACCTTTTCCAATACGTGCACCTAACTGGATTTCCAGACCATAACGGGATAACAAGCGGCGGTTTATCTTGCTGGCAAGCTTAGGGTTTTTCTTTGATAAATGTAGATAACTGGCTATGCGCCACCAGAAATGAAAACGTCTGTCAGGACATTTTATCGCTTTATGGATCACCTGAAACCATGAAAAGGGTTTGTCACTTTTCATGACTTCATAGCGAAGACATTCTTTTAAATGCTGAGAATGTATTTGATTCAAAACAGTACCTTTCCATTTGAGTAATCGGTCAGCCTGACCAGAAAATTATTTTGCAGTGTTATTTCATCCGCCCCGGACAGGCTTCAATGCGCGGTATTGTAGGAGTGATGCTGCATAATTAAAATGAATTATTCACGGCAAATTCATTTGTTGGGCAAATAATTTAAAAGCGTAATGTTGTACAGCCCCCCTGACATCGGCGAAATATAGCCCGACACACTCACACTCTGGACAATAACACTCACCTAAAAACACCCGGAGTTAAACGGATGAGTGACTATCACCACGGCGTGCAGGTTGTTGAAATCAACGACGGCACGCGTGTTATTTCCACGGTCTCGACGGCGGTTATCGGCATGGTATGTACCGCCAGCGATGCCGACGCCGCGACCTTTCCCCTTAATGAACCGGTATTAATCACCAACGTGCAGGCCGCTCTCGGTAAAGCCGGAACCCTGGGCACGCTGGCGGCTTCCTTGCAGGCGATTGCTGACCAGTGCAAGCCGGTCACGATTGTGGTGCGCGTTGAAGAAGGCAGCGGTGATGATGAAGCGAATGCGCACGCGCAGACCATTTCCAACATCATCGGCGGCACCGATGAGCACGGCAAATACACCGGCATTAAAGCGCTGCTGACCGCCGAAGCGGTGACCGGTGTCCGCCCGCGCATTCTTGGCGTGCCGGGGCTGGATTCACAGGAGGTGGCGGTCGCACTGGCCTCGGTGTGTGTCAGCCTGCGCGCCTTTGGCTATGTCAGTGCGTGGAACTGCAAAACCCTTTCTGACGCCATTAAGTACCGCGACAATTTCAGCCAGCGTGAGCTGATGGTTATCTGGCCGGACTTTATCGCCTGGGATACCGCAAAAAGCGCCAGTGCTCCGGCTTATGCCACCGCGCGCGCCCTCGGTCTGCGTGCTTTTATCGACCAGACCATCGGCTGGCACAAAACACTGTCCAACGTTGGCGTACAGGGTGTCACCGGTATCAGTGCCTCGGTGTTCTGGGATTTGCAGGCACCCGGCACCGATGCTGACCTGCTGAACGAAGCCGGTGTCACGACCCTTATCCGCAAGGATGGTTTCCGCTTCTGGGGTAACCGCACCTGTTCTGATGACCCGCTATTCCTGTTTGAGAACTACACCCGCACCGCACAGGTGATTGCTGACACCATGGCCGAGGGGCATATGTGGGCGGTGGATAAACCCATCACGCCGGTGCTGATCCGCGACATTGTTGACGGCATCAAGGCCAAATTCCGCGAGCTGAAAAGCGGCGGTTATATCGTGGATGCGGACTGCTGGTTTGACGAAACCGCCAACGATAAGGAATCGCTCAAAGCCGGGAAGCTGTATCTGGATTACGACTACACGCCGGTGCCACCACTGGAAAACCTCACCCTGCGTCAGCGCATCACCGATAAATATCTGGTGAATCTGATCGCGTCGGTTAACGGATAAGGAACCAGAAACATGGCAATGCCCCGCAAGCTTAAATCGCTGAACCTGTTTAATGACGGCCTCAGTTACATGGGCGTCGCATCCTCCGTCACGCTACCCAAACTCACCCGCAAACTGGAAGCCTGGCGCGGTGCCGGGATGAACGGTGCCGCGCATGTGGATTTTGGTCTCGATGACGATGCACTGACTCTCGAATGGACGCTCGGCGGTTTCCCGGACGAAGCACTCTGGGCGCAGTACGCGCTGCCGGGAGCCTCCAGTGTGCCGCTGCGTTTTGCAGGCTCCTACCAGCGCGACGACACCGAAGAAGAAACCGCCGTCGAGGTGGTGGTGCGTGGCCGTCACAAAGAATTTGACGGTGGCGACAGCAAACAGGGTGAGGACACCGAGACCAAAATCACCACCGTTTGCACCTACTACAAGCTGACGATGAACGGCAAAGAGCTGATTGAAATCGACACCATCAACATGATTGAGAAGGTCAACGGCATCGACCGTCTCGAGCAGCGCCGCCGCAATATCGGTCTGTCTTAATGCACTGGCCGGTCAGGTTTGCTGGCCGGTTAACCCTTATTAAATTCCCGGAGAAAAAACCATGAGCAACGCAAAAAAATACAAAAACACCGCTGATAACCCGAACATTGTCACCCTGGTAAAACCGATTAAACGCGGCGAAATAGTGATCGAAACGGTCACCCTGATTAAACCGACGGCGGGCACCCTGCGCGGGGTGAGTCTTGCCGATGTCGCCAGCTCGGAGTGAACGCGCTGATTAAAATCCTGCCGCGCATGACCTATCCGGGTCTGACCGAGTCGGATGTCGTCGCCATGGAACTGCCGGACATGATGACCCTTGCCGCGAAGGTGATCGGTTTTTTGGCTCCGGCTTCGGCGGATTAAGTTTCCCGCCAGGTTTATCGGTTGACGACCTGATGGCGGATATCGCGGTGATATTTCACTGGCCGCCGTCAGAACTCTACGCCCTGAGCCTGAGCGACCTCATCAGCTGGCGCGAGATGGCGCTGAAACGGAGCGGAAATTCTCATGAGTAATAACGTCAGAATCGAAGTGCTGTTAAAAGCCGTTGACCAGGCGACGCGCCCGTTTAAACACATCCAGACCGCGAGTAAGACGCTGTCGGGGGATATCCGCAACACGCAGAAATCCCTTAAAGAGTTAAACGGTCAGGCATCGCATATCGAGGGTTTTCGTAAAACCAGTGCGCAACTTGCGGTCACCGGTCAGTCACTGAATAAAGCGAAGGCCGAAGCCGAAGCGCTGGCGACGCAGTTCAGAAACACCGAACGCCCGACCCGCGAACAGGCAAAAGCCCTGGCAACGGCAAAGGCGGCCGCCGAAGGATTGCAGGCCAAATATAACAGCCTCACCGAGTCGGTGAAGCGTCAGCAGCGTGAACTCGGCCAGGCGGGGATTAATACCCGCAATCTCACCCGCGATGAGCAGAGCCTGAAAGGACGCATCAGCGAAACCACCAACCAGCTTAACCGGCAGAAGCTGGCGCTCGAGCAGGTCAGCGCGAAACAGGCAAAACTTAACGCGGTTAAAAACCGCTATCAGGCCGGTAAGGAGCTGGCCGGAACGGCGGGTGCTGTGGGTGCCGCCGGTGTCGGCATGGCAACGGCGGGTGTGGCGGCGGGTGTCGGTATTCTGAAACCGGGTTATGACTTTGCGCAGAAAAATTCTGAATTGCAGGCCGTTCTCGGGGTGGAAAAAAGCTCACCGGAAATGGAAGCTTTACGCCGCCAGGCGCGCCAGCTCGGGGATAACACCGCCGCCTCAGCCGATGATGCCGCCGGTGCGCAGATTATTATCGCCAAATCCGGCGGGGATGCGCAGGCCATCCAGGCAGCAACACCGGTCACGCTAAATATGGCGCTCGCCAACCAGCGCACCATGGAAGAAAACGCCGCGCTGCTGATGGGGATGCGCTCAGCCTTCCAGCTCGCCAATGACAAGGTCGCACACATTGGTGATGTGCTCTCGGCCACGATGAACAAAACCGCCGCCGATTTTGACGGTCTGAGTGACGCACTCACCTACGTGGCGCCAGTGGCGAAAAATGCCGGCATCAGCATTGAAGAAACTGCTGCCATGGCAGGTGCACTGCACGACGCGAAAATCACCGGCTCGATGGCAGGCACCGGCAGTCGTGCGGTCATCAGCCGGTTGCAGGCTCCGGTCGGCCAGGCAAAAACGGCACTCGGTGAGCTTGGGGTAAAGAACACGGATGCCAAAGGCAATATGCGCCCGCTGTTTACCCTCCTGAAAGAAATGCAGGCCAGTTTTACCCGCAACAAACTCGGCACAGCGCAGCAGGCCGAGTACATGAAGGTCATCTTTGGTGAGGAAGCCAGCTCGGCAGCAGCGGTGCTGATGACCGATGCCATGACCGGCAAGCTCGACAAACTCACCGCCACCTTTAAAGCCTCGGACGGCAAAACCGCCGAACTGGTGAAGGTGATGCAGGACAATCTCGGCGGCGACTTTAAAGAGTTTCAGTCGGCGTATGAGGCGGTCGGCACTGACCTGTTTGACCAGCAGGATTCCTCGCTGCGCCAGCTGACACAAACCACCACCAAATATGTGCTCAAACTCGACCACTGGATTGTGCAGAACAAAGGACTCGCGCAGACGCTGCTTAAGGTCGGCGGTGTCGCACTCGCGGTTGTCGGTCTGGTCGGGGCGATTGGTCTGGTCGCCTGGCCGGTGATTGCAGGCATCAATGCCATTATTGCCGCAGCCGGTCTGCTCTCCACCGTTTTCACTGTTGCCGGTGGGGCGATTATGACGGTACTCGGGGCGCTCACCTGGCCGATTGTCGCGGTGGGTGCGGCAGTCGTCGCCGGTGTGATACTCATCCGCAAATACTGGGAGCCGCTGGGTGCTTTCTTCTCCGGTGTGGTAGCCGGACTGACCGCGGCCTTTGCCCCGGTCGGGGAAATGTTCGCCCCGTTCGTGCCGATTTTTGATGCTGTGGTGCAGAAACTCCGGGCGGTGTGGCAGTGGTTCACAGAGTTGATTGCCCCGGTCAAAGCCAGCAAGGACACGCTCGACAGCTGCAAAGAATCTGGCGTGGCGTTTGGTCAGGCACTGGCCGGTGCTTTCCGGTTAGCCATGACACCGTTTACCGCCCTGCGCGACGGTATCGAGTGGGTGCTCGACAAGCTCGGCATCATCAATCAGGAATCCAGTCAGCTTGATGTGAAAGCCGAGAAAGTTAATGCATACGCTAACGGTTCCGGTGGCGGATATTCCCCGTCTGGTGGGGTACTGACCGGCAGTTACCAGCCCGTCACGGCTGGCGGGGGTAAAAGCTACACCGACCAGAGCCGCAACGAGTATCACATCGCCATCGGCGGCGTGCAGAACGGAGGCGAACTTGACCGCCAGCTGCGCGACAGCCTGGAAAAATACGAGCGCGAGAAACGGGCGAAACAGCGCGCCAGCATGATGCACGACTAAGGAGGCATAACCATGATGCTTGTTCTCGGCATGTTTGTTTTTCAGTTACAGACGCTGCCTTACCAGAGCCTGCAACGCGATGTGGATTATCGCTGGCCGTCAAACAGCCGCGTCGGTCAGCGACCGGCGATGCAGTTCCTCGGCGTTAACGAGGAAAAAATCGTATTAAGCGGAAGCCTGTTGCCGGAAATCACCGGCGGCAGGTTGTCACTGCTGGCACTCAATCTGATGGCCGATGAGGGGCGCGCGTGGCCGCTGCTCGATGGCAGTGGCACCATTTACGGCATGTTTGTGATTAATGCGGTGAGTGAGACCTACACCGAGTTTTTTGCCGACGGCTCGGCGCGCAAAATTGATTTCACCGTCAATCTCACCCGCGTGGATGAATCCCTGACGGCGATGTTCGGCGACATCCAGAAACAGGCCGACAGCCTGGTCGGGAACGTACAGAGCAACTTCGGAGGGTTATTCTGATGCTGACCGGAATGACACTCGATGCGGGCGCGACCATGGCACCGGCGTTTATGCTTACCCTGAATAATCAGGACATCACCCGCAATATCAGCGACCGGCTGATAAGCCTCAGTCTGTCGGATAACCGGGGTTTTGAAGCTGACCAGCTCGATATTGAACTCGATGACAGCGATGGCCTGATTGAGCTGCCGGTGCGTGGTGCGGTGCTGTCGCTGTTTCTCGGCTGGCAGGGTTCGGCATTGCTGGGTAAAGGACAATTCACGGTCGATGAAATTGAGCACCGGGGCGCACCGGACACGCTGACCATCCGGGCAAGAAGTGCGGATTTTCGCGGCACGCTCAACTCACGCCGCGAGGCGTCTTATCACGACACCACCCTCGGGGAAGTGCTCAACACCATTGCCAGCCGTAACAAACTGACGGCCAGTGTCGCGCCACAGTTTGCCGCGATTGTTGTCCCACACATTGACCAGACGCAGGAGTCCGATGCGAAATTCCTCACCCGCCTGGCAGAACGCAATGGTGCGGAAGTATCGGTGAAGGCCGGGAAATTACTGTTCATCAAAGCCGGTGCCGGTCTCACCGCCAGCGGCAAACCTATTCCACAGATGACCATCGAGCGCCGTGACGGTGACCGTCACCAGTTTGCGATTGCTGACCGGGGTGCTTATACCGGTGTGACGGTTAAATGGCTGCATACCAAGGAGCCAAAAGAGCAAAAGCAGCAGGTGAAGCTCAGGCGCAAGGCAAAGCCGCAGCACCTGCGCGCGCTCCAGCACCCGAAGGCCAAACCGGTAAAAGCGAAGAAGACACCGAAAGAAAAGGAGGCGCGCGAGGGCGAGTATATGGTTGGTGAGGAGGATAACGTGTTTGCGCTGACCACCATTTACGCCAGCAAGGCGCAGGCGATGCGTGCGGCTCAGGCCAAGTGGGACAAACTGCAACGTGGGGTGGCTGAGTTTTCAATCAGCCTAGCCATGG
Organism: Buttiauxella sp.; assembly: GCA_035271785.1. Lineage (GTDB taxonomy): Bacteria > Pseudomonadota > Gammaproteobacteria > Enterobacterales > Enterobacteriaceae > Buttiauxella. The sequence goes on along the minus strand of DATERH010000318.1, from coordinate 46,265 downwards.
GGCGGGCTGATCTCTACCCGGAAACACCGGTCGCGGTCTCAGGCTTTAAGCGCGTCATCGACGAGCAGGCATGGACAATTACAAAGGTGATGCACTCGCTCAGTAACAGTGGCTACACGACCTCGCTTGAACTGGAGGTAAGATTAAATGATGTGAGTTACGAGTCTGGTTAAGTGAAATTTGCAAACAATAACTTGCAAATGCGATCCGTGAGTTTATCATTCCCTCAATGATGAGCGAGAGGGAAAATAAATCATGATGCATTGCCCGTTATGCCAGGACGCAGCCCATGCGCGATCCAGCAGATATTTGAGCATAGAAACCAAAGAACGTTATCACCAGTGCCAGAATATCAACTGTGGATGCACTTTTGTTACCCATGAATCCCTTGCTCGATACATTGTTAAGCCTGGCGAAGTTGAACCAGCACCGCCCCACCCTAACCGCTATAAACAACAACAGCTCTGGATGTAGAAAAAGCCTGCGAAAGCAGGTTTTTTTATACCCGTGCTCCGTCTGAGATAACAACGATACTCTTTTGAGTAAGCATTTGAATGTATGAGTTTGCAAAATCAAACATTTAATACTGTTTAGATATACAGTATTTTCCAATTATTTGATTTTGTAGGATTCTCATATGACCGTTCGAAAGCAAGCCGATGGACAATGGCTTTGCGATGTCTATATCGATGGACGCGGCAGTAAGCGTGTTCGCAAGAAATTCTCCACTAAGGGTGAAGCACTTGCCTACGAAAGTTATCAACTCGAACAGGCGAAGCAAAAGCCCTGGATGGCGGAGAAGGATGACCGTCGACATCTAAGTGAGCTAATCGAGCTATGGTACAAACTACATGGTTGCTCTCTTAGTGATAAGAAAGGTCGATTGGGTAAGCTGCATATTATCTGTAATGGTCTGGGCGATCCCATCGCCTCACAAATCACAGCCAAAGATTGGGCGCATTACCGGGATCGACGCCTTACAGGCCAGATTGCTAACGGCTATAAAACCAGTGAAAAGTCACTCAAGGTTTCTATTGGAACGGTCAACTGTGAACATGCTTTTCTACGGGCAGTGTTTAATGAGTTAACCCGACTTGGTGAGGTTAACTACCCTAACCCACTAAAGAATATTCGTGAGTTCGATGAGCCTGAAAAAGAGATGTCCTGGCTTACTGACGATGAAGTGAAAAGATTGATGGGTGCGTGCCGTGGGCATGGAAATCCTGAATTAACTCTTATTGTAAAAATATGTCTTTCCACCGGAGCACGCTGGAGCGAAGCGGCAAATCTTAAGAAATCTCAACTCTCACCTAATAAGATTACTTTCGTAAACACGAAGGGTAAAAAGAACCGAACGGTTCCAATATCTGACGAATTATACCAGCAACTTATTGAGCGTGACGGAAAGCCTTTTGAGCAATGTTACCGCCAGTTTTATCGCGTAATAAAAATTGCAGAACTTCAATTACCAGAAGGTCAAATGAGTCATGTACTTAGGCATACATTTGCCAGTCATTTTATGATGGGAGGCGGTAATATTATTGTCCTTCAAAGAATTTTGGGGCATTCTGATATTCGAGTTACGATGCGTTATGCCCATTTTGCACCTGACCATCTTGAGGATGCGCTTATATTAAACCCGCTCAGTAAGCTTGGCGGGGCGTCCACAAAGTGACTACAGAGCATCATATTGGGTGTAATGGAGTGCAACAGGATGTGCGGTAAGTAACTGAATTCATTATAAGTCGCTGATTTTAATCAGCGAATAAAAAAAGACCGAATACGATTCCTGTTCTCGCTAAAGCATAAATAAACCATTTAAATTCAATTAATTGCGTAACTTTATACGCAAATTTCGCTCAAAAACACATGCGAAAACATGTCCAAATAATCAAACACATATCATTTTTTTCGGGTAGGTTCGGGAAAATTTCGTTGAATTATCTACCCTAAGAAATCCATCAAAATTTACAAAACAATGTGAAGCCGCATGAATACCTACTTCGGTACCTTTAACCTCTTTGTAGTATTTTGCGCACGTTCGCATCTTTATTCGTTCTGAAAAATTAATACTTTTAGCGGCCATCTATACTTCAATTTTACTTGGGGGTGAACATGTGTGGACGTTTTACTCAAATACGGTCTCGTGATGACTATCTTGCTTTTCTTCTGGATGAAGCCGAACGCGACATCCCCTATGACCCAGAACCGATTGGTCGTTACAACGTGGCACCTGGAACCAAAGTTCTCCTGCTAAATAACCGTGATGATGCCCTTCACCTCGATCCAGTTCATTGGGGATACGCGCCGGAATGGTGGGACAAAACCCCATTGATTAATGCTCGAGTTGAGACTGCTGCCGCAAGCCGGATGTTCAAGCATTTGTGGACCCATGGCCGGGCGATTGTATTTGCGGACGGATGGTACGAATGGAAGAAGGAAGGAGACAAGAAACAACCGTACTACATTTATCGGAAGGACAAGAAACCACTATTCTTTGCGGCGATCGGAAAGCAACCTTTTGATATGGGGAATGAAGCGGAAGGATTCTTGATTGTAACGGCGTCAGCCGATAAAGGGTTGGTTGATATCCACGACCGAAGGCCCGTAGCATTGTCACCTGAAGCGGCAAGGCAATGGCTGCGACATAGTATAAGCAGTACTGAAGCCGAAGATATTGCAAAATTAAGCGCTGTTGATACTAGCTATTTTGCTTGGCATGCCGTATCTGCCCGGATTGGTAATGTCAGTAATCACCAACCGGACGTTATTGATCCCATCTAACTTTTTGCCCTCACCATACAAGGCATTTCCGGGAAGTGTAAGACAATGCTGTGTATGATTCTCACTGTTTTTATAGGGTAAATCTCTGAACATTTCGAAAATTTAACTAGTTGAAATGTAGGTTTGTTTTGCTTGTTCTCATAGCTTATACTTCTTCTGCTCTTTAGCGTCAGACGAGATTCGACTTGTCGGGTGATTAGCCAGACACTAACTTATTGAACGAGTTATATTTGCGATGTATTCGCATCCCAAACTCGCTCTCTCGTTTGGGATGCGAACACATCGCACCCTTTAGTAAAGAGTAAAATTTGACCTATCTATGCTGACTGCTTGTAAGGGTTAGCATAGATAGGCTTTAAAGAGATAAATTAATGAAGATTATATCTATATTGGCGCAACAGCTAAATTGTTCAGAGCCGGAAGCCCTTAAGTTGATGCTGGAGGCTCCTTATAGGTATCGAGTGTATACAATTCCTAAACGGACCCATGGCCGCCGAACTATAGCGCAACCTACAAAGGCAATCAAAGAATTGCAACGATGCTATGTGAACTATCATTTGTTTCCCTCACATCATAATTCCATAGCCTATAAGAAAGGTATGAGCATTAAGGATAATGCTGAAGCTCATAAAAAAAACTCGTATTTGTTGAAAATGGATTTAGATAATTTTTTCAACTCATTAACGCCGGAGATTTTTTGGGAGGTATGGGAGAAGCACTGGAGCATTCCCGATCCTATAGAGCGTAGGTTGATAGAAGGAATCCTTTTTTGGAATTATAGCAGTAAGATGATCTTAAGTGTGGGCGCGCCCAGCTCTCCAGTAATATCAAACTTTTGCATGTACTTTTTTGATATTGCAGTTACACAGCATTGTGAAAAAATTGATGTTCGCTACACTCGCTATGCAGATGATTTGACTTTTTCAACAAATACACCTGACTTACTTGTTAATATGCCAACTATAATATCTCAGATATTGAAAATTAGTTTCTCAGGAAAACTAACTGTTAATAATCAAAAAACAATTTTTTCTTCAAAAGCGCACAATCGCCACGTTACAGGCATAACAATTACAAATAATGAAAAGCTATCAATAGGTAGAGAGCGCAAAAGATATATTAAACATCTTGTTAATGAATATAAATTCAAAAAACTCGATTCTGATTTAATTTATCATCTAAAAGGATTAATCTCATTTGCATCACATATTGAACCGGATTTCATAACCTCATTAAGAAACAAATACTCCCCAGAATTAATTGATAGCATTATTAAGGTATCATAATGAAACATTATGAAATTAACAAAAACCAAAGAAGCAAACTGATCGCATTGCAACGGAATGCTGATAAAGGGAATATATCCTCTAAGTTCGAGCTGATGGGTATACATGAGAGTTATGTCAGCAATGAATTAAATATTCAAAAGTCCCATGAGTATTTCCAACAATGTTTTTCTGCGCTTGAGTTTGAATGCAAAGATCACATTGAAAGACCACTGAATAAATTAAAACTTGATAACTTGAGGCTTATAAATTTCAGAAAATTCAAGAACTTAGAAATTAATTTTGAACATGACGTGACTGTTATTATTGGTAATAACGGCGCAGGGAAAACCACAATTTTAGATTCCATTGCAAGGTTGTTTTCTTATATCAATGGTAGAATAATTGCTAGAGGTAGAAACGGGCGCCCGTTAGAAGATATGGATGTTAGGGTTGGATGTACAGACAATGCAGAAGTTATAACCGCCATAAGCTTAGGACACAAAACCAAATACAGTGGTTCTCTTGTACGACCTGCAAAAGGTATAGAAAATTCGAAAACCAGTGAACTGGATAGCTATAGCAGCCTATCAAACCTTTTTAGAACTATTAATTTCCGCCTGAAAAAAACAACAAACAAGGAATTGAACATTCCCTTATGCTCGTTTTATTCCGTTGATAGATCTTTTTTAAAATCTAATTTATCTTTTGAAATGGAAAAGCTTGATGCTGTTTCAGTTCATTCGAGGTTTGATGCAATTGAAAAAAGTGCACTTGATGGCGCATCTAATATAGAAGAGTTTTTGAAATGGTTTATATTTGTTGACAACCTCACAAATAACAACAGCACTATTCAAGAGATTAAATTATTAAAAGCAGAAATCCAAGCACTTGAATCGCTTCATCAAGAGATTCAATTATTTGCAGATGAGATAAATAAAAGAACAGAAAAACTAAAATTATTAGAAGTTTCAATTAATAAATCCGCACAGCAAACCAGTGTTAAACAAAGAGATTTTGTAAAACAAGCAATAGTTAACTCTGTTCCTAGCGTGTCAGATATTTTTATAGATCGTTCTTCAGGTCGTGTCGAAGTTAAGATTATAAATGACAATACGGAAATTAATATTTTTCAGGCATCGAAAGGTCAATTGGTTTATCTTGCTCTCATTGCAGATTTAGCCCGAAGATTAATTTCCATGAACCCAGCACTCGAAAACCCACTAAATGGACAAGGGATTGTTTTAATTGATGAAGTAGAGTTACACTTACACCCAGAGTGGCAGCAAAACATAGTAAAAAATCTCACCAATACATTCCCTAACATTCAATTCATTATTACAACCCACAGCCCACAAGTTCTATCTACTATTTCAAAACAAAAGATTCGTAATCTTGGAGAGAATATTGATGGTGAAGACATTGTTGCCATTCCAATGGCAGAAAGCTATGCCCGTTCATCATCAACCGTTCTCAGTGCTGTAATGCATGTTAAGGCTGTTCCCGATTTCCCTGAGAAGAAAATGCTTGATAAATATAGAAAGATAATCGAACAGGGTGATTTTAGATCAGCAGAAGCAAAGAAATTATATGATGAGTTATCTGAAATCCTTGGTGAGGACCATGAGGATTTAGTTAATTTATCGATCGTTAAACGCAGAAGAGAAAAATTGGAATGAGATACATAATAAAAGGTAATCCTGATTATTTCTTATCTCAACAGAATAAGAGCAAGCCAAACTCTCCTGCCAAGGCGCAGAAGGCGTGGAGTAGATTTAATTACAAACCGGCAACGGTTAAAGTTTGTTTAATAGAGCAATACGGTTTATGTTGTTACAGTGAGATAAGTTTAAATCATTTTGATATTTTTGGTTATGATGGTAACTGCATAAGTAAAGATACTGGTTATCATTTGGAACACATAGAACCAAAATCTCTTGCCCCACATAAAACCTTTGAACATAATAATTTAGCACTTTCCGCCATTTCCAGTGCAAATTTAAAAACAATTGATAAAAGAGATGTATTTGGTGGGCACTTTAAAAAAAGAAGATATAGCCAAACCTCATTCATCTCTCCGCTGATGGAAAATGCTCAAGATTATTTTCATTTCGAAATATCTGGTAGAGTCGTCCCTAAAGCTTCGCTACCTAATCGAAGAGAAAAAGCCAAAGCAAGACTCACGATATATATATTAAATCTAAATGCCCCTATATTAATTAATTGGAGAATGGTTTGGATATCTGCCATGTCAAAAATTATTGATGAGAGTGACATTGAAGTAATTGAGCAAATGGCTGAACTTGAATTATCACCTATAGGGCATTATTTGCGGCCCTTCCATACAGCACAAAAACAACTTTTTGGTAAGATAGGCGATCGTGTTTGCCAAAGATATAATATATAGTTGAGTCTATCGAACCTTCACCACCAGCAAATCTGACCATCTCGTCGTATAGCGCGGCGAGAGCATATCCCGCTTCATCTGCCACTGCTGCTGAATACCCTGCCCTGCAAAATACAGCGCCCCTTTCCCGTTCTTATGGTTGAGATGGTCGAGTACTTCCATCAACGCAGCACTGTTCTGTCGTGGTGCATTGTCGTCAAACAGATTCAACTGCGCCACACCCTGGCTGAAGAAGTCACCCAGCATAATTCCGGCTTTCAGATAGCGGTACCCATCCTTCCAGATTTTATCGAGACAGCGCATCGCTGCCGCGATAATGTCTCGAGTGTCCTGCGTTGGCGTCATGAGTTTCACCGCGCCCTGATTCCCGTAATATGGCTCATTCAGCGCGAACGGTGATGTTTTGATGAATACAGAGATATAGCGGCAGAACTGATGCTCTCCACGTAACTTCTCTCCGGCGCGCGCAGCATAACTACAGATGGCCTGGCGCATTTGTTCGTATTCAGTCACCCGGTCACCGAATGAACGTGAGCAGACGATTTCCTGTTTGGTGGGTGCAAACTCTTCCAGGCCAAGACAGGGTTCGCCACGTAACTCACGAACAGTGCGCTCGAGCACTACGTTGAAGTGCTTCCGGATAAACCGGATATCCGTGTCGGCCAGTTGCAGCACCGTTTTAATTCCCATGGCTTCGAGCTTTTTGGAAATACGGCGCCCGACGCCCCAGACTTCATCAACCGGGAAATACGCCATCAGCTTGCGCTGTTTTTCTAAATTCGTCAGGTCCACCACGCCACCCGTCTGCCGTTGCCATTTCTTGGCTGCATGGTTAGCGAGCTTGGCTAAAGTCTTCGTCTGTGCCACCCCAACGCCCACGGTCAGGCGCGTTCTCTGCAAAATAGCTTCACGGATTTCCCGACCAAAATCTTCCAGATTTCGACAGTTACGCACGCCAGTCAGGTCGCAAAATGCTTCATCGATACTATAAATTTCACAGCGCGGTGACATCTCCTCGAGCGTGGTCATCACCCGGTCAGACATGTCGGCGTACAACTCGTAATTGGAGCTGAAGCAGACAACCCCATAACGCCTAAACAAGTCCTTTTGCTTGAAATACGGGTCACCCATTTTGACGCCAATGGCTTTCGCTTCTGCACTCCGGGCAATAACGCAGCCATCATTGTTCGAGAGCACGACTACAGGCCTGCCGTGCAAATCAGGCCTGAATACCGTTTCGCAACTGGCATAGAACGAATTGACATCGACCAGGGCAAACATACTCAGCCCATCGATTTTATGACGAACGTGACCACACCCAGAATATTGAGCGTGCCCTCACTGCCAATCAGTATCGGCGCATATGCCGTATTCATCGGGTTGAGCTGGATTGTAGGGTAAAGCTGAAGGCGCTTAACCGTAAATTCACCATCAACCGAGGCAATGACCACATCGTTGTGCCTGGCGGTGCGCGAACAATCCACCGCCAGCAAATCACCGTCACTGATCCCCCCATCAATCATCGAGTCTCCCGACGCACGGACGAAATAGGTGCTGCTCGGGTGGGGAACTATCAGCTCAGCAATGTCTACTCGCTCTTCCACATAGTCCTGTGCGGGCGACGGGAAGCCACACTTTACCGGGTCGCTGAACAGTGGAACGGTAACAACCTCTCGCAAAAATACGGGTTTGATAAGATTCATAAGATAGCCATAAATAATTACTGTATTTATATACAGTATATCTATCGTTAAACCTGATCAAGCGAACCGACAGTGCTGGTTGGCGATGTAATGAGCTAATGGGATTAAAGGGCTTTAATGATTAAGAGATTACGTGTTTTGTAAATTTCCTGTTGATGATTTTTCCTCCTTTAGCTATGACTTCCTCCCGAGACTAAAGTTGAGTAACTTGTAAATTCGTAAGAGATGTATATCGCAGTGTGTACACACGGCCTCCAATGGCGGTTATCTGAGACCCTCCGTTAATTGTACCGTTCTGAACTTTTACAGTTGCAGGCACGCTTCCGGTTAAAACTTCCAGCGAAAACTGGGCGAAAAGATTGCGTGAGCCTGGGTCAGGGAAAAACATATCAGCAGAAGCTGTAAAAGAAATCCCGATGTAGTCGAAAGAGTCCGGCATTAACCAGCCACCTGCGCCTTTAGGGTTAACCAGCATGCGTCTGCCCACGACCGTTCCAAATGTGCCACTCAAGCGTATCAGCCCGTCGTTTGCAGGAAAATAAGCAGGGTGTCCGTCAAGCACGTCAAACCCCGCTGAGTTTGCATCAACAATCACATTTGCTACACGACTTCGGGCTCGGAAATTAAACCCGCGCTGGAGATTAACTTCAGGATGGTCATTATAAATTCGAACGTTTGAATAAGAAGAAGCGCCACCATTAATAGCATATTTGGTTTCCGTCGCACCTTTACCATTACTATAAATGGTCAGATCACTCAGTGCCTGTTCCCCTCCCTCCTGAAGCGTGACGCCATTACCACCATTCAGCCCCACGCTGCCACTGACAACCAGCGATTTACTTCCAGACAAATCAGCAAACCCATCGACACCATTATTCTCAAATACATCATCAAATACTGCTGCATGCTGTAATACAGGATAACCCGTCGCAGTCAGGCTTCCGCAGTTAAATGTCACCCCTCGCCCGCCATTATTCGAATAGTGATTCCCTGAAGAGGTAATTTTGTGCGCAGCTGCCTCAAAGCGCCCCCCATCCAGGACGTTATATCTGAAGTTATTATTCAACACATTTAGATTATCGATTGCGGTATGGGCCATAAGCCCATGCATGCGCGCATTAAAGCCGTTGCAATTCTGAATCCAGATATTACGCAGTCTGTTGTTTAGCCCTCCGGCACCCGCAACTGATTCTGTATGGTAATTGTGCCCTACGGTTGCGACCCGCCCATTATAGTTTTGAGAAGATCCGGAGTATTGCACATCGCAATTCAAAATTCTGATTGTGTCCCCGGTAATGGGAACTATTCCTGACTGCCAGCAATGACGCACGTTCTTTGCCGTAATATCAATATCATATGGAATGCCCTCATCAAGAGACTCAACTCCATCCTGGATGTAATGGCGCGTCACCACCCCATGCCCGGGATAATGGTCAATACGTGGAACAAGGAGTGAAAGATTTTTACAACCAGCCCCCACTCTTACAGCACAGTCATCAATATAACCTGATGGCATTACGGTGCTTTGCATATTGCCGATAACAGCTGGTAACGTAATTTTCCCGGAAGAATTGAGGATGACAACAGCAGTAATTCTTGGAATACCTGCAGGCAAAGTGAACGTCGCCTGACTGAAGTCCGCGCAACCATTAAAACCGTCGATTTTTAAAATGTAATTGTACGTCATCCATTGTTCATAACCACTAGATGAGCGATTCAGGTTTTTAAGTAAATAATGACCTGATGCTTTGCCCAGGGTTACTTTTGAATTAAATAATCTTTGCAGTGCATCCGTGTCAACTGACTCATCACCACCAATAACACCCATTGCACCGAAATCTTCCGGTGTGAATTCAGTCTTGAGCGATTTCCATCGGGCACCACTATTTGTAACGATTACACTTCCCCCATTATCTGGGGTCACACTGTCTGACTGATCGAACCAAAATTCACCCGCGCCACCATTAACGCCCAGCTCAACCGCCCATGCGCCATGATACGAAGAAATGGCAATTACCTGCCCATCAAATGTTGGTTCACATGCCCTCAATTCATCTACAGAATCACACCTGCCAATTAATTTCAGTCCGTCCTTGGCTGACAAATCTACTCTGATTGCAGTATCTCCGACACTCAACCATTTACCAGACCCAATACCTCCAGTGGAATCCGGTGAAGAGTCAGGTGGAACAACTTTCCCACCGACCGGAAATGAACCACTCCATTTGTAATAGGTGTTATTAGCAGTGTTAATTAATGCTTCATTCAAGTGAACGGTTGCACCAGTTGTAAAGCTCACACCCGACAATGTGATAATTCCAAAGGCGGCAGCTGCTTCGGCAACCATAACCTCCAGGCCATACCAACTACGGCGCCCCACACCAAAACGGTCAAGCCAGATAGCCTGGGTAAGGCTGTTTAAAGCAAAATCATAATTCTGGGCGTTGTCATACAGGTCTTTGGGATCGGTTGAGCCAATAGAGTTACCGGTATTATATGTGGTCATGCGGGCCTCATAAATGAAAAACCCGCCGAGGCGGGTTCTGGAAATAACTGCGTTTAATTAACACCGCCGGGATACAAGGCATTGTCGTATTGATAATAAATCGGGTTGTATTCCACGCCGTTGAGCTGGCAGGTGCCATCAGATGCTGGGGTGATTTCCGCGACTGTCGAGTCATACCCCACGCGATGCGATGAGCAGAAAATCAGCCGGGGCGGCTCTATGGTAGGCTCGTCCATTATCCAGTCTTCAGGATGAACGGCATCAGTGTTTGGCACACTCAATGTAAAAGTATCGATCCGCGTTGGGGTCAGTAGCATGGATGCGCTTCCATCCTGAAACCGGATGAGACAGCGGGGCTGGGGAATATTCCAGTCCAGTGGTTCACTCACGGTCAATGTGACCAGACTGCTGGTATATGACATCTCAGTGACCAGGCAACTTGTCGTCATGCTGCCAGGTATATCGTCGGTCAGAACCAGTCGGTCACCGTAGTTGTAGCAGAGTGCATCCATCTCCGTCGCAACTGAATGCGTCAACCTCTGGTGTTTATATTTCATCAGCCGCCGCATCCCCAGCCGCCAAGCACGGTTGGCGTCCAGCACCCCTTCGGCTTTAAAGCTTTCAATTTTCACCGGTGTCGGCACGTCAGAACTGCGGCACTGTACAGTTTCCTCAGTCCACGTCGTGCCGTTAATGTAGGTCACATCAACAGCGTCATAGTCATCCGGAGAAGGTGCGGAAAACGCAACTTGCATGGGTTCGGTCATTTCCTGCGGGCTGATTATGCCCGTCCAGTTTTTCACCCCCTCTCTGCCTGCCGATGCGAGTCCGTCTGACAAAAGGAAATACCCCATCCCTGCGGTAGTGATAAGTTTAAGAATATCCAGTGCTGAGGTGTTACTTTCCCCGGCAGCAAAATCGAAAGTCTCGCCACGCGGTGTCCAGTAAACGGACTCCAGTGCATCAATAGCGGCGTGATCCGTTGTCATGCCAAGACTGTTCAGAACATGGTATAGCGCCCCACTGATAGTACGGCTACCGCCCCCCTCGTAGAGGCGTGTGGCCACCAGATTGATACGGCGGTCTGACTGCGCAGCAAGGCGATTACCGGTGCGAACTGTGACGGCAATAGTGGTGACACCTGAATAATGCCCGGGGCGCGAACCGAGTTTTGCCCGCAGCGCCTGCCAGTAAACCTGGTCTCGCGTTGAGCTACCCGCAACCGGATCTCTTCTGCGCATCCGAATTTCATACTGCCCTGTTGCCACGTCGAATGCTTCCGTAAACCCAATCTGATCTTCTGTCTTACGGTTATAAGTCAGGGTTTTCTCAGTCCATTCCCCACCCGCTTCCACACTCCGGTACTGAATCAGGAGCGTGACAGATTTAGATTTTTTTCTACCTTTTGAGTCGTAAGTCACCAGACCATTCTGGAAGTTAAGATTGATCTCAATGCGGTCAGTTGTTTCACCATCAGGGCACACCAGAAACGGTCCCGCCCAGTCGTAATTATCATTCACCCCACTGACTGTGGCATCCAGCAATGTGCGCGAGGTGAATCCCGGCCAGGTTAAATCCGGCACCGTAACGGGATTTCCTGAGATATCTTCTTCAGTTGTCACGCGTATCAGGGAAATGGTTACACCATCAATTTCGGTTATCTGAAAGCTATCCCCTTCTAGGCCTATCGACATTCGTTGCACGCCTTCAGGCAATCCGCCGAAAGGTTTACCGTTTTCCCATGTAAATCGAATACTGGCTCGAACAGCCGCCGCGCCGCCACTTGAAGGGGTGCCCGTGTTAAACACAGGAGAGCCACCAAACACCGAGACAGGCAGATCTGTCGTAACAATATCCCCACCAAGATAGGGGCTGAATTGTTCAGTGATCATCAATCGCCCCGAGGAATCCTGAGCGATAAGTCCGGAGCCGGTAAGCTGTGCCGTTATCACTTCAACCAACCCGGACATGGTGACGTAATCCGTAACCAGCGAAACGACATACATGCTGCCTTGCCAGGTCAATTCAAACGTTAAGGGGCTATCAGTAAAATCGTAACCTGCTGGTGAAGCACTGGCGATGACGCTCGCCGCGCTCCCGCCGACACCTGGTATAGCCGGTACCGCAGGTGCATAGCTGGCGACCGTCAGCGAGTAATCGGTATTGTTCCAGTTGAGTGTTACCGGCATTCCGGGTTCGGGCGCCAGCTCAGCGAGTTCGCCGTAGATAACACTGTAACCACCACTCGTCTCGACAATCCACGACGCCGGAGCCTGAACAGTGATAATGACACCCTCCTCCCATGAGGCTGGCATATCAGCATCGTCACCGATTAACGTCAGCGTATTGCCTGTCACCAGCACGGCATCCGCACTGATACTGACCGTCGTCGGGCCTGTTGCACCAAGGTCAATACCTGCTGTTCCTCCACTGGTGTTCCCGACTTCGGTCGAGCTGTACCAGTTCTCACTTCGCGGATCTGCCGAGACATCTGCACCCGGTGGGTAAATGGTATAACTGACATCATCGCCGAATGACGCCACCGGGGTTGCTCCAATACGGATCCCGGAAGCGGGTATTGAGAAATTACCTACCCCCACACTGAGAAACATACTCGAGTAAAAACTCTTTTCATCGACAAAGCGTGACACTGGTTGAACGACGTAATCAGGAAAAATACGGAAGAGCCCGAATACCTCACGAATGGGGGACCCAAGTTTTGCAGAGTTGGCTTTTGCCGGGCTCAGCTCCAGTTGCTCGCCATTCCCGGGCATGCTACCGCTGCCAGTATCCATCTGGCTCATCATGTAAATGGAATAGGCAGCACTGGCAACCGCGACAATCACAGCTGTCCATACCATCCAGACTGGTACCGCTGGACCATATGGAACAGGATAGATTCGCACATCACTACCGGGTTCAATGACCAGAATCGGCCACCGTTCAACCGGTACCGGAACCCCGTCAACATCTACCGTCACGGGATGCAGTCGGTCGAGGTGCCAGCCTTCAACATTTTTGAGAAACCATGCTTCTATTGTCATCGTCCCGTTTGAATGTGTTTCAAGAGGTTCACCTGGTAAACGAGAGGGATAAAATTTTATAGTCACTGGTAATACTCCACTTTCACATAGCGACGTTCAAAACGGGCCAGGGGTAAAAATGTAACGTTGCATTTTTTATTGCATTCTGCGGCATGCAACTGCCCGTCCAGCATGACTATTACGGCAAGGTGAACCACAACGCCGGATGAATAACATGCCGCGACTGCACCCACGCATGGCTCGCAGGGTTTAACATTTTCACTGAACCGGTTCACGGCCCTATCCATTTCACCATTTGCCTGAACGACACCCTCAAATGCGGGCCATTCCTGCATTCCCAAATCGCGCCGAATTTCATGTACCAGGCCGTAACAGTCCAGGATTGGAAAGGCGCGGCCCCCCATCTGCCAGGTGACAGAAAGGTATTTATCGGTGTTAAACATAGAAACCTCAGGAGATGTAACGCAGCCCGGAAAATTCATTCAGGTTGTAGCGGCGACGCGGCCAGGCTGTATCAAGAATATTCATATAGCCTGCAGTGATCTGAACTTCTGTTGGCGTCCAGTAACCAGATTTAACTTTTAGGGTATAGGGCATTGAGGACGGCGCGGTTAAAGCGCCTGGCAGATAACATCGGTAAGTCAGTGTTGCACCTTTTAAATCAGCGAGCGCATCTTGAATTGCCGTGGAAACGATACCTTCGATATTACTGATGGCGAACTTCAAATCCTGTGTCCCATCCGCATTCCGGGCAGGTAGCGCAAGGTCAATACCGCATGCCTCAAATGTCACCACAGTACCTGTCTCAAGCGTCGCTGTTACATTATCCCATCCACAAGTAAGCCAGAAGTTTTTCACGCCGATTTTAATCTGCAACGTATGAAGCAGCACCTCAGGACCACCAGAAGCATAAAGCCTGTTAAGAATAGTCATGCTATTGGCCACTCCCTGTTCAGCGCTTTATCAATAATGTCCGACCCTGTTAAAAACTCAGGGAACTCAATCCAGCCTGGAGGAAGAAGCGGTCGCTCCCACAATTCAAGCGTGGCACTGTAATGCCAGTACCTGGGGGGTATTAAGACCGGGCCTTCATAGATTTCAGTGAAGCGGCATTTATAAAACTGCAAACCTAATGGCGTCTGCAGCTTCATAAAGAACCACGACGCTCCGTCGTTAATGGATTCGCTGTACCACGCTTCAAAAATTTGCGCCTGCTGTTGAGTGACAAACGTCCATTGCACTAATGCTTGTGTTGGCGTTGAGAGATAACGCCGCCGCTGCCTTGCTCTCCCGGAAGTCATCTCAGTACGAAGCAGGGGATTAACAGGTCGGAATGCGTAACCTTCCTGAAGCGGAAGCGGTAAATAATCATGGGGATAGTTAATATCTGCCATTATCTGATATTCCTGCCAGAGTATTTGCTTAACATGGCTTTCCCTACATGCCCGGTTCCGGTAACGATCTGTTTTGCACTTTCCGCGAGCGCCTGTGTGACAGCCTCTTTCTGCGTTTTTTTCAGCAGTGCGATAGTGCGATCGTCAGGATTACCGTTAATGTTGATGGGAATATTAATGTTGTTGCCCTGTGCGGATTGTCGTTCGCGAACTTTCTCCAAGGTGGCATCCAGTTTTGCAGAGGTGCTGGCTGTGGTAACGCGCTCGCCTTTTTGCAATAACCAGGTTCCCGTTTCAGGGACCTTATCAATACCGTCGTGAGCCATACCTGCGAGGGTTTGTCCCGCAATCAGACCGACTGAGGCATACCCTACAGCGCGAATAGCGGTTGCGGCGGGGATACCCAAGATTAAACCCCCTTCGGCCATCGCTTTAGTGGCTGCGACTTCGGTATTGATAATCGCCTGGGCGATGGCAGCGGCTTTACTGGCAGCAAACAGAATCTTATATGCAGCGCTTCCTTCCTGACCGATCCCTTGCAAAAATCCTGCTGACTGGCTGGCGAGATCAGCAAACATGCTAATGCTTGCGTTGGTATATCCGCTTTGAATATCCAGCATTCGATCGTCATTCTGTTTGTTTATTTCAAAGATTCTGTCCGCATATTCCTGTTCATTTATTTCTTTTTCGCCGAGAAGTTTCTTTTGCATCTCGAGTTGCGAAGCGTGCCACTTTGCTAATTCTTTTTCGGCATCCTGCACTTTTAAAAACTCGCCACTTGGTCCACCTACAGAGGCATCAACGCCTGCAAACTTAGGCGCTTCGCCAATCGACTCTTTGGCAATGCGCTTCATAGTGTCAGCATATTCTTCACTGGCGGGTGCGGCTTCTTTCAGGAGCTTTACTCGCTCGCGGGTTTTCTCAAGTAACTGCTCTTCCGGCGTCAGCAATTCCTTTTGCATGGATTTGAATTGCTCCTGGACTTTCAGTCTGTCCAGTTCAGTAGCATTACGAGCCAGAATAATTTTCTGAGATTCCGTTAGGGTTTTCAGTTCTCCTTCTTTGGTTTCCCAGGATATTTTCGCTAACTCAGTTGTTTTGCCTTCGAGTGCAATTTGCTGTTGCTGCTGTTCAACGATTCGCTTATAGGAATCTTCAGCCTTTTGCCCGTCAGTTTTTGGTCCTTTCTTCTCTGGTTTATTTGCCTGGTCGTTGTCGTATTTAACCAACTCATCAGATACGTACTTTGTTCGCCATTCGCTATATTCCGGGGTACTGGAGAATCCAAGTTTGTCTGCGCCAAGTTCAGCCTGGCGCTTAGCTCTGTCCCGCCCTTTTAATTTCGACAGTTCAGCATCTTCAGCTGATTGCTTTAATGCTGCAGCTTGTTTGTCATCCAGAGTGGCAGAAGGTATACGCATCGGCGCGGAGGTATTGCCTATGCCCTGCCGCTGACGTAGTAGATCATTACCCAGAGACATTAACGAGTTGAACTGGCTATATTGCCCGTTCATCATTAGCAACGACTGATAGTTTTTATTCTGCTCTGCTGCCTGCTGACGTAATAGATCATTGCGGGTTCGCTCTATATCAGACAGCGCATTTTGAATTCGGCTTGCCTCGTCCTGCATCTGAGAAAGTCTGGACTGTTCAACACCAAGTTTCTCCGTTGCCGAAGCAACGCCATCAATTAGCTCAGCATCATTAAGCAGACCTTTATAAGCATTATTATTACGGGCCTGATTTAAGGTTTCGACATCCTGCTGAAGCAACTTAACCTTTTTTTGTTGCTCAGCAATTAATCTGTTTTGTTCTGTTAACGACTGTTCAGCTTTCTTCTGATTATCTGCGACGTCTGGCAAATTCATTGACGGCAGTTTTTCGCGGATCTGATCCAGCGTCTTCGCATACTCTACTGCAGATGCACGCGCCTGCTCCTGATTCTGATACATGGCATACCAGGCACCCGCACCTAACATGACTAACCCGGGTATCCCTCCAACCAGGCCCAGAACCCCGCCCATCATCCTGGCGCCGACAGAAGTGAGAGAATTGAGATTGGCTTGAGCCGCACTTCTTGCAGTCGTGTTACGGGTTACGCTGGCCTGTGCTGCGGCTAATCTTTTCTCCGCCGCGGCCTGAGCATCTGTGCCTCGCGCCGCCACAACCGCTTGCTGTGCTCTATATACTGCTGCTCTGGCGCGAGCGGTTGAAACCTGCGTACCGCGCAACTGCGCTTCCGCCAATCCAATTTCTGCACGGGTATTCTTGATGATGGCAAGCGAGGAGCTGGTAAACCCCTGAGCGGTTTTTCCCAGATAACGCACAACGCCCAGCGCAATAAAACCTCCTGTGGCCGTTACAAGTAGATCCATATTGTCAGCGGCAGTAGAAATTGCACCGGAAATAGTGTCTGTTGTACCGGTAGCCTTATTGGCGTCGGCAACGTAGGTTTTGAAATGGTTCTCAAGTTTTACGAAAGCATCGCCAATAGTTGTTGGCATAGCCTCGGCTAATTCAGCATTGCGATTTTTTGCCCCGATCACCGCGTCGGCAAAAGTCTTCATTGACAGCTTGCCTTCTGCTGCCAGTCGTTTAACGGCAGTTTCCGTAATTCCAAGGTAGCGGGCAATATCACCTACGGCTGTTGGCATGACCTCCATCACAGCTTTCCAGCTGTCACCACTGACTTTTCCTTCCACCATGGATTTGGACAGTGCATCGATGGCGCGTGCTCCCTTCTCCGCGCTCGCCGCATTGATAGTCAGTGAACTGGAAATGGAATCAATGAAATCAATGGTTCCTTCTGTGGTGTATCCCAGTTCTTTCATTGCCGATGAACTGCGAATATATAATTCGGCTTGTTCATCAATGCTTTTATATGTGCGGTCGCTGATTTCAAGCAGTCGCTGTTGAACCGAAACAAACTCTTCGGACGTTGAAACCGTCATTTTAATTCGTGACTGGAACTGGCCCCACTGGTCAGCAGCATCCAGGGCGCTTTTAACTGTAAACAAACCCGCAAAGATACCTGCCAGGTTTTTAGCGGACATGCTAACTGTAACAAGCTGGTTATTTAATTCACTCAGTGAGCGCTGAGATTCGCGGTTTGCTGCCGCCGCTTTTCGCCCGCCCTGCTCCATCGTTTTGTAATAATCAGAACCCATACGCGAGGCGCGGGAAATTTCACTCTGAAAAGATGATGAGTTCGCAGAGATTTTAATAATTAATTCGCGCAGGGTTGCCATTTCTTAATCTCCGGGCAATAAAAAACCCGCCGTAGCGGGTTACAAATTCATGTATTTGAGATAGACCCCTCTCAGTTCAACAAGTGCAGGCCTATCAAAAGCTTTACCTATGCAACCATGATGACCTCTTCACCAACTGGTGCTACCATTCTTGCCTCTCACCACATGGAAAGAAAGGTCATGAAAAAAATATTCACTTCTGGAGTTATTATATCAGCGTTACTACTTACAGCCTGTACCACACCATCGAGAAATTATATACCTGAAGTAAAGCAATTCAGCATCCCCGAATTAAATAAAAACACCACAACTTATGTTGGTGAAGATATGGTGAGACAAGGAGTTAGTTCGAATATAGATGTTGCGCATTTCCCATCACCAGTCGGAGTTGGAAGTGTAGGTACATATACCGTTGCTGCTGGCGACTATAGCAAAATTGGAGATGATTCTAAGTTCGAGTACTTTTCCGTGGTAGAATCGAACACAGGGCTTACCATCCCTTACCGACCAATGATTAATGATCCGGCACAAAGTCTTCAGATATCAAAAATGACAAAAGAAGTCTGTGTGGTTTCAGTATTTGGAGGGAAAAGATGCTCCGATAATGTCCCGTTTAGTAAAAAGCAAATCAATAGTAAACAACAAGCCTCATTCCAGCAAACCCTTATTTACAATGGGAAAGTTGGCAATAAAATAAACATCAGTTATAGAGAGTTTTCAGATGGGCTTGCCCGACCATCTTTTTCAAATGATGTTGAGTATGACTTATCAGACTCTAAAACCATTCGCTATAAAGGTGCGATCCTTGATGTACTAGATGCAAATAACCAGTCAATAACCTTTCAGCTGACTAAAAACTTTAATTCACAATAATTGGCAATAACAAAAAAACTCACAACTCATTCCTATAGGGTTGTGAGTTATTAAGCTGTATCAATCGTATTTCCCTTAGCCTTCAATCGTAGCCCTCTCAATATGCTGTCTTCCTCTACATTCAACAAAGAAACCAGTAGTTACTGTAATTTTGAATTAGAGGGTTATTGCGCAGCAGCAAAAAGCGCCGCTTCCAGTCTTGCAAACGGATCTGTATTTTCGGATTCCGACGTATCCGCCCCCCACTCTATCAGCGCATCACTGAGCGGAACTTTACAGCCTTGCGAACCGTATATTGCTGATACTAACTGTGCTGCATGAATATCAGCTCTGGCATCCCCAATCGGCGAACGACGGTCATATTCAAACCACATCCGTAATTCACTGGCGGTCATTGTCTGATGCAGCTCAGATAAAGTGCGCCCCATCCGGAGCGCAAGTGCCATCAGAAATTGCATACCAGGGGCATTTACTTTTTTTCAGCCTCCTCAGCATTTGTGATAACGGTTAACCCCAATGCTTTTTTGAGTAGTCGGCTATGTACCGGTCCATAGATTTTCTCGACTTCTTCCTGATCCGCCTCGCAGAATACAGGCTGCATATTCTCATCACGCAGAATATCAATAAACAGGGCCACGTCACCCCGTAAGCCACGACGTGCCTTTTCACTGACAGATTCCTGTTCATCAGTGTCCAGCCCCGCAACTTCCTGCCAGCGTAACCATCCTGAAGCTGATGGTTCTCGCAAAATTACGATCGCCCCCTCCCACTCAGGCACGACATCTGGCACATGTCTAAATCCGGCTAGAGGGGCAAGCGCCAGGGCTTTGAGATTTTTCTTTTCCATAATGAACCTTATCAGTTAACCGTTACAGAACATGGAGCCGAGGTAATAACCTTCGGTGGTGTAGCGGCATCAGTTACTTCACAAGTGTAAATGGCAGCATCACCCGCCACCGCACTCGCCTTGTTGAATGTATCGGTAGTCTGACCGGTGACAACTGCTCCGCCCTTCATCCATTTGTAGGTCAATGGCCCGGTTCCACCAGAGGCCGCCAAACTCATGACGAGCGCGGCACCTAAGGCCACCGTTTTGCTGGCAGGAAGATCGGTCGTGAATTTCAGCGCAGTAATGGTCTGCGGCTTGCCTTTCAGACGTAGCGCAAAGGTGGCGGCCACAACGGCGGATGTTGCGGATGACCAGGTATGCTGACGAACTTCAGCGATAAATGAATACCCATTCCCCGACGGGAAGATAATTTTAAAGCCATACGTGGTGTCGTTATCGTAAGCATCACGCAATGCATCCTGTGCGAGGTTGCGATAGAAGTTACCCGATAACGAAATTTCTGACGGCGCAGCCATCCCGTTGATATTTTCTGTTTCTTCCGAGCAAAGGGTAGTGACATCGATATCAGCCTTCTGCCCGGCGGTGAACTGCACTTCTTTCAGCGCACACTGAAGCGGCAGATAGGTTGCGGAGGCGACAGTGTCTTTCGTTGCCGGTGCCGAGGTAATCAGGATCTGCGTACCTTGTGCTTTTTCAAACAATGCACTCATGGGATAAACTCCGGATATAAAAAAACCGCCGGTAGGCGGTCTGGTTAATATTGATTAACAGGATGGTCAGTCGATATTTAATGCTTCAAAAGTGGCGCGGAATAACTTTGTGTCCGTCTCGTAACTTTGCGTTTTGTGGATCTGTGTCAGATCAAAAGATTTGAGCACGCCCAGCGCCGCCTCCCTTAATGTTCTGGCCTCGTCGATGCTCAAGGCATACACATCAACCTGGAGGGATGTCTGCGTTTCTGCCTGCCCACCCAGTACATCGGTGGGTGATTCAATAATCAGGGAGTAAACAATCCAGGGTGGTGAGACAGCTGGCTCCGCTTGCGCCGTTAGCTTCACAACATAGGGATAGGCTTTCCCGGACACCAGCGGTTTTAACAGGGGGGCGAGGTCTGCCTCAGTCATTTGGATAACACCTCATCGATAGCCTGATTTGCCCGGCGATACGCTGCCCCGGTTGCAACGTCTACCGTGGCATCAAATGATGGTCGCACAAATGGAACGGCTGGCGTTTTTGACGTGCCGAGCTCCTGGAATCGCCAGTAGTATGCGTTACGCTTTGAACTGGTTTTCATTTTGCTATCGCTCTGGCCGACCGCTGGTCCCTGCCCGCGAATATGCACGCCGGAGGATATACCGCCATCCCCGTCCCGTTGGGTGATAACGACAACGTTCCGCGCCAGCTTGCCGGTCAGTTTGGGCGCCCGGCTTTCAACTTCGTCTCGCATAATAGTTGCGCCCTCACGGGTAGCGTCACGCATGACTTTACGGTTTTCAGCTTTGCTCAGTAACTCTAGATCGGCACTTAAATCCAGCAGGCCGGAGAAGTCGAGCGTTGCGTTAATCATTGTTCAACCCCTTGCTTGCAGAGTATCTCCATCTGAATACCTTTAGGGTCGGGAATGGGCGGGCCGATAATATTGAGTGTCATACCCTTTAATGGCCCAGTCAGCACCAGGAGCTGGGATACCGCTGTTACATCACGGCGAAATCTCATCCATACCCGTATGGTTGCCTCTGCGGTTTCTGCGCTTGATGTCAGCAATTCACGCCCGCTAATACTTCTGATATCAGCCCAGGCAGTTGCGCCATCCTCCCACTGTTCAGACTCCTGGCCGGATGGTAATTCGACTGTCTTAAAATTTTTGATTGTGACCCTGTTGCGTAAACCACCTGCCTGCATGTCGCCTCCTATAATCCGTAGATTCGATACGGCTGTAGCAAAGCCTCGGTTGCAAACGGCATTTCAGAAGTGATATTCCCCACGTTCACCGCCTCGCGGTTTGCGTACCAGTGTCCAATCAGCAATAGCATTGCAGCGATGACATCGTCACTCAGCAGCAACCCATCGCAATCCTCTGCATAACCTTCCTGATCCGCTGATTCGTAAAGCGTGCGGCGTGTCCACGTCTCGACATAGCGCCATGCCGCCTGGATATATGTGTCGAGCAATGTGTCGTCGTCAGCAAAATCCAGCTCGATGCGACAATGCTGTTTTACAAGGTCGCGATTAATCATTATTTTTTGCCTTTCTTGGCTGGCTGCTCTGGCTGCTCTGGCTGCTCTGGCTGCTCTGGCTGCTCTGGCTGCTCTGGCTGCTCTGGCTGCTCTGGCTGCTCTGGCTGCTCTGGCTGCTCTGGCTGCTCTGCAGAAGTTTCAATATCAGCTGATGCCAGCGCATAGCCTTTTTTGATTAGCTCGCGTCCATGTTGTTCTAACGTCTTGAACGTCTCGCCTTCGACCACCACCAACCCCTTGAGGTAGATAGGCTTGAGTGCTGTTAATTTCATGATTCCATCTCCGATATACACTGGAAAAAAAGCGGCCCGAAGGCCGCATGCATTACGGTGTAGTGGTGCTTAGTGGCCCGTAAACAAACGCCTCTGGACGTTTAACTGCCAGCGCAAGACGCTCTTCGCAGCGAATCGTGATCATGTTCTTCTCGAAGTCGTCTGCGTTCTCAGTCGAGATAACGACGTTGGCATCCTCACGATCGAAGATTTGTGCGCCGGCGTTAAATGCACCAGTCAGGAACTTGCCTTTAAACGCTGCGGTTTCAGTTGCCACTATCGGCAGCCCCCACAACGTCGGGCTGGTAAGAGCCGCTGGATTGCCAAGGATATAGCGACCCAAAGAGTCTTTGGCGAGTTCGATTTTGGTCCAGTCAATGAAGTGCAGGACAAAGCCGGACGCCGGGTATCGAGCCAGTTGCACCTGCAGCATTGCCAGACGCAGATCATCAATCCCCGTCTGCATGGCAACAGTAAATGCCGGGGCATACGCTGATGCCTGTGGGATAATCCCGTCCAGATGTGCGCCGGTACCGTCACCAAATAAAATTTCCTGCTCTTCGGCATACTTCAGGCCGTAGCGCATTTCAGAATCTACCTGCGACTGGAGCTGGGCCATATCATCCATGATCTGTTTTGACGCTTTAAACAGGTGGGCGACGGTACGAACCGGGGTGATTTTCTCAGCGAACTGAATATCGCTGTATGGTTTTTGCGTGTTTTCCGCCACTGCCGCCGCGTTGTTGGTAAACCCGGTCTGCTGCACCCAATAAATGGTATTGGAGGCAGTTGTACCCGGCGCAATCAGATCACGGATAAACAGGCGTTGCTTAGGCGCGGTGTCAATGCCAGGCAAACGGTCAGGGGCGACAATTTGCCCCGGCACATCAACAGAGAGCAGTGTGGCGTTAACGGGTACGCTGATACGCTTGCAGCCCTCAATACTGGCAGCGAAGGTTTTCAGGGCTTCGCTGCTGATTACCTGCTTACCCACGGTTTCAATAACGGTTTTTGCATTCGCCAGAGGCATCTGTGCAACGTGTTGCTCCAGTTCACCCATCGCTGCTTTTAAGGTCTTCTCTGCTTCGCGAAGCGCATTAAATTCATAAGCCATTTTGTCTACAGCGTCTTTGGTTTCCGCTGACAGTTGCCCGGATTTTTTCGCTTCTGCCAGTGCATCCTCCGCCTTGGCATTAAATTTCCCGGTTGCTTCTTCAATGCTCGCAGTGACTTTTTTCAGAATTTCATTAACTTCAGACATAATTTCTCCTGTTTACTGACAAGCCGCTGTCAGGCCGTTCAATGCGGCTTCCAGTCGGGTAATGGTTTTTTGGTCTATTTCGGCAGCTCCGGGCGTGCCATCGTGATCGGTGGTAGCGCCAGGCTTACCACCCGTTAAGGCTTTAATGAGTTTTTTCCGTTCAGAGCGTGGTGTGTTGGTTTTCGCCAGTAGTGCGTCAAGCTTTCTTAATGCAGAAGCGTGAGAGTCATCGTCTTTTGAAATGGCATCGGATGAAAGCAGGCTGTCGGCCAGCCCCTTTTCTATTGCATCTTTCCCGCCGATGTAGCTTTCAGCATCCATTAACGAGCGGACTGCTTCCGATTCCAGCCCCGAGCGGGCGGCATAAATATCCGCCATCGCACCGTCGAAAGGCTCCAGGTAGTCGGCGAGGGCACGAAAATCATTGCGGTTACCCATCGCGATGACCCAGCAGTTATGGATCATTAAAAACGCGCCCAGCCCGATCTGAATTTCGTCGCCGGCCATTGCGATGACTGACGCTGCACTGGCTGCAATACCCAAAATTTTTACTGTGACTTTGCCGGAGTATTCTCGTAGCAGGTTATAAATAGCCAGTCCCTCAAACATATCTCCCCCTGGGGAATTTATGTTCACTGTGACGTCCGCGCCATTCATCGAGCGCAGCGCACCGGCAATACGTTTTGCTGTGACGCCCTCCCCCCAATAGTCCTGACCAATAACGTCAAAAATGGAGATACTGTTATCGTCAGCGGCTGCTGCTTTAATACCGCCGTTCCAGCGCTCCAACGCAGAGGGCGAGGGCTCACAGGTGACGCCCGCGCAGGGGCGACCCGCCGGAGCTGCCGGAAGTTGTTTTTTTGTCATAATGGAATTGTTCCTACGCAGCCCGTTTAAGCGGGGATTGTTCGTAAGGGATGTCGGGGAAAATGTAATTATGGAGCTGCTTAGTTGCCGCAGCCTGCGCAGCCGCGTTAGCTGCTTTCAGGTCTTCGAGTGGTACCAGGTTTAGCTGGACGGTATAAATATCGCCCCCCTCAATCGGCTGAAGGTTTTCAAGGCGGCGCACATCATTACGGGACATCCAGCCATTTTGCAGCGCCTGGGTGTAGTACGCAGCGCGCCCGGCGCTATCTGCTCGCAGCAGACCCTCTACGGAAAATTCTGCGAAAAGATCTTCATCATTACCAAGCAGGCAGCGGGCGATCTCCTGCTCGATGTTTATCAACAGCGGGCGCAGGGTGTGCGTCAGGAAAAGCATATTCATGCCTTCCAGGCTCGACGCCCAGCTACTTTGCTTTGTGGTATGCCCGACCATAAACGGTGGGACACGAAACCAGCGGCAAATTTCCTCAATACTGAATGAGCGACTTTCCAGCAACTGTGCTGCTTCGGGATTCATTGTGACATTCTGGTACGTGAGTTTATTTTCCAGCACCATTAATTTACCGGCATTTTTAGAACCAATGAATGCCTGTAAATTTGTACGTAACCGTGATCGCTGCTCTGCTGTTAATGCATTCTCAGACGAAAGAAATCCGGTGCTCTGCAGTCCGTTCTCAAATATTTTTGCGGCTGACTCATCTACTGACATTGCAGCGCCAAACACATCAACACCCACCGCAGTCGGCATCATGCCGCACACGCCATCCAGTCCAAAGCCGCGAACATGCATCATGCGGTCAAGCGGGATAATTCGCTGTGTTCCGTTTTCGGTGTAGGTGTACTGCAACAATCCATTGTCGAGACGTTTCACGACCATGTTTTGTGGCATTAGCGGGACCAGCGAGACTAATTTGCTTCCGATGAAACCCTTCTCTATAAAGGCATTTCCGCGCAGACAGATACTGGCCACAACCATCAACATGAACCGCGACGGCGTCATTTCTGAATTCGGCCTGCGACAAAGCACCTGACTGACGGGGTTATTTTTGGCCGGTTTACGTGAGCCGTCAGGTTGACGTTCGTACACCTTTAGCGGGAGTGTTGAAACTGATTCACTCAACAGACGAATACAAGCCCACACAGCGGAGAGCCGCATTGCTTTATCTGCCGTGACCACTTTCCCGCTGCTACTGGTTCCTGTCCATTCCTGCCAGAATTCGCCGGTCGTCAGACTGATCGGTACACCGAGCCAGTTTAAAAGGGCACTTTTTACCGCGCCCGGTTTTTTATTTTTTGCCATCAGACACCCACTATAATCGGATCATCAAAAAAGCCCTCAACATCACCATCGTCAGCCTCATAACCTTCGGCGGCACCAATTGCCATTGCTGACGCCACCACACCGTCGATGCGACCGGTGCTTTTCTTTTTGGCAAAGATACGGTTTTCCTTTTGGTCAGCCTCGGTTACTGCCGACGCAGCGTTCCACCGTAAGCAGGGGTTTTTAAGGATTGAAATATCCTGGTCATCGAGCTTTTGCTCAAATAACTCGATTGAGTGCGGCATCCACAAACCGGAGTCCTGCGCTTTGTAGTAACCCTGGCCGTGAGGGATTAACGGGACTACAACACCCGCCTCATCCAGTTCAGGTTCTAAATATTTGATACGGTACTGGTCAAAGGCGATAACGAGGACATTAAACTTCTGAGTAAGATCGGCGATCCGCTCAGCCACAAATCCGTATTTAACCGCCTTGCCGGGTGTGGTGTGGAGGTATCCGTTTCTCACCCATGCGTCATACGGTACGCGGTCTGTTTTCGCGCGTTCAGCCAGCGTGTCTTTTGGCGTCCAGAACTCCA
Source organism: Buttiauxella sp. (assembly GCA_035271785.1). Taxonomy (GTDB): domain Bacteria; phylum Pseudomonadota; class Gammaproteobacteria; order Enterobacterales; family Enterobacteriaceae; genus Buttiauxella. Next base: position 19,677 of record DATERH010000318.1, on the reverse strand, counting down.
CCAGCAACGTCTTCTTTTTCGGAAAATAGAGCGCCAGTGCGGTAAGGTCACGGGTGCCGGAAAGGTCAAGGCCTCCGTAACATTCCTCGCCCCGCAATTCATCAATATCGAATTCATCCTCGCAGGACATCCAGACATCGCTGCTCATCCAGGGGTTATCAGCGTCCACCCACTGGCAAAAATTGAGACGGCGAACAATGCTTTCCTTGGCTGGCATCCCGCGAGCCTGCGTAACCTGCTCCCGCAGATAACGATCGGTGAACGTATGTCCCAGCGACGGGTTTGCTTTTTTCCAGCAGGACTCATCTTTGAACGGGTCGTCACCTTCATCCAGCGAGCAAATAAAAGAAAAGAAACTGTCGTCCTCTATGGAGCCCTCGGAAACTTTGCAACCGTATTCGTGGTAGTCATAACAGACGCTGGTTTTGTCGTGGCCACTGTTAGTGATCATGAAAATCAACGCCTGACGTCGGCCTTTGGTACCGGCCCGCATCATTTCAACGACTCGATTATTTTTGTGTTCATGCACCTCATCGATCAGGGCGCAGTGTGGGCGTGGACCGGATTGTCCATCATCGGAACTGATGGGTCGGAAGAATGAACCAGTCTGCACAAAAGCCAGGTTCCAGACGTTACCCGCGCCCCCAGATTTCTGAATGCGCTGCAACAAGGCTGGAGACTGGTCAACCATTGCAACGGCGTCCCGAAACAGGATCATCGCCTGGTCTTTTTTCGTCGCGGCGGCGTAAACCTCAGCGCGGGGTTCTTTATCCGCTACTAGGCTGTACAACCCAACCCCGCCAGCTAAAGGTGATTTACCAGAACCTTTCCCTGACTCAACATAAACCATACGAAAGCGGCGATTTCCCTCTTCGTTTTTCCAGCCGAAGATCGAGCCGACTATAAAGCATTGCCAGGGTAAAAGTATGAAGGGCTTCCCTTCGTGTTCGCCGCCATTAAGCTTTAAAACTTTCGCAAAAAAATCAATAGCTCGCTGGGCTGATCCAGCATCCCATACCAACCCCCTCGCTGGTCCATAATCCAGATCGCGTAAATGTCGCTTACATGCGTTACGAATATCCGGACCTGCCAACTCTATTCCGGAGGTGACATCCAGGGCGTATTGCGTGGCTGGATCAGGTACCAAAGAACTCGGCGAGCGGGTCCTTTTCTTTTTCTCCACCATCTACTTTTACCTTTGTTCTGGCCGCAGGCGTCAGACCGAATTCAACCAGGTAACTTTTAAATCGGCGATCCGCGTCGGCCAGCATAGCGACGGCTGGGTTTGGTTTAATCAAAAACCCACCCTCCGTCTGGACCGTGTATGTCCTGCCCTCGTCTGTGATTGTATTTCTGAGCTGCAGAATATCGGCGTAGATGTCGCATAGGCGTTCAAGCGCGAATACATCAGCAATTGTGAGAACACCCATCCCGTCTAATAAAACAGTTAACCGCCCCCAGGCTGTTTTGCCCCAGTCCGTCAGATGTGACGGCGGGCTGGGAATTTCCCTCGCCGGTTTCGGTTCTTTATCATTGAGTTTTCGTTTCCCCGGATTACCGGTCACCAGTTTGAGGTTGGTCGGTTTCGGGCGTCGTCCTGCCATCGGAACCTCCCAGAAAAAAACTTTTCATTTCGCGGTTGTGCACAAAAAGGAGGGCGAGGGGTTTTCTAGGGCCACCCCCCTGAACTATTTACCCTCCCTCCCCTCCATTCGGTCCAAATGACATTGATTATCATTTGAACCAGTGCGAGTTAGCATCCAGCGGGATCCCGTTCTCATCGCATCCAATATCAACCCCACGCTTCTCTATGCGCTGCTTTGTTGAGTTGTGGTGTGATGCGCAAATCCCCTGCCAGTTATTCTGGTCCCAGAATAACTTCCGAGCCCTCGCAATGGCAGCAGCATCGCCACCTCTGATCGCTTCTTTGAGTCGGTGTGGTTTGATGTGGTCGACAACTGTCGCGGCCTCAACGCGCCCCTGTTTATGGCACATGACGCACAGCGGGTGAGCCATGAGGAATGAGCGCCTGGCCTTGTCCCACCGGCTGTCGTAGATTCGCTCGGCATTCACAGTGGCACTATCCTGACCTTGCCCCGCAGGGTCTGGCGCTTAACCTCTCCATTCTCCGCAATCATACAGCCGTTACTATCTGTAACAGCTGCGATGACTTCGCCGTCAATATCATCAGCTATGAATACATGTTTGACCTCTACATCGTTCAGATAGATCCGGTATCGCTCCCGGCCCACTTGAATATTCCTACCAAGGTGATCATCAAGGACGGTCAGCCGCATTGAGCCTCCAATAAAAAAGCAACCAGCAAATGCTAGTGGCTCACCAAAAGAAAAAACCTAGGTGGTTATTTGTTGCTTAGTAGACTTTTGATTAGCCCGCTCTCAACCTTTGAGCGAATTTGATAACCGGTAGAAAGGTTTACTACAATTTTTAGTTTCCGAACTTTTCCTTCAGCATCTTCGATTGTCTGTTTCATAAACTTGACCCAGTCTGAAAAATTTTCACACTCTATAAAGAATAATGCCGATTCCCCATGTTCAAGTTTTTTTGGCATTGGGCATGAAATATGTTTGTCGAAGAACTGTACAATTTTCTGTGCTCCTCCAAACTCCCATTGAATTGAACTAACAACCACTGGTGGAACTCCAACATTGGCAACTGTTATGGCATAACCTTGTTTACATACATTTGGTAGAGGGGAAATTATTGAAGCAGAAGATGTTATTTTTAATTTCGGAACTGGTTTTCTATTTGCAAGGTAAAGAGATAAAATAACGGCCGAAAACGTCGCCAGCCCCGCAAACCAAGTTGCAAACATCATCCAAAAAGTCCAATTAGCCGTTTCTTGAGCTGCAATCATTGTTTCAAGCGAAATAAAATCTGCATCCATACAATTAGGTTCTCATATAAGAAATTATATGAGGCTTATCTTACTGCAGGATATGAACTAACCGAACATATAAATATTAGCTCCAAGAACAATATTGGTGATGGCAATAGTGCATCCATAACAGCGCGATTGCTGTTGTTCTCACCCTTAGCGTGGTCAGGCTGGCATCGATGCGGGTGTTCTCATCAAGAGCCACGCAATCACCACCAGCGCCAGTGCGTTTTTAATGAAAGCATGAAATATTCAATCATGCCTCGCTCTCCGAACGTCTCCCGTACAACACAGGTAGCTGACGCGGATCCTTTGGCTCATTCACTGGCCAGCGATAACCGGTCACTCGCGAGCGGGAGAACGCTTTTATGTTCACAGCATCTGACTGATTGCCGCCCAGCACCATCAGGTCGCCATTCGCTGCCTGTCCAACCACAAATCCGACATGGCCGCCGCCGTCGCGACTGAATACCACAACACAACCGAAGGCAGGTTCGCGTAGCTCGGCTCCCCAGTTGAGGTAAGACTTCGCAGACTCAAAGCGGGTTGATTTGATTCCGACTCGCTCGAGCATGGAACCAACGAAGGCTGCACACCATGGCGTTTCATCATCTTTGATTCCACCGCGTTTGATGTCTTTCCAGAACTGGAGGATGAGAGGGTTATGACGAGGACCTTTGATTTCTAGCTGCCCTAAATACTTTCGAGCTTCCACCAGCCAGCGTGGTTCTTCCATTTCTAACTCCTTTTTCCAGTAATGTTCCCCCGCGAGTTCAACATCACCAGCAGGAGTATGAAGTTCACAATAACTTCTGAGTGGTCCACGATTGTGTAGTTTCCTACCCATACGCGGATTGGTATTGAGATGAGTGCGACCATGGCCAGCCAGGCAATAATCGAGTAGTGCAGCTTGTGACGGGAGTCAGTGCGCTGGTAGGTCGCAATAATGATTGCAGCAGCCAGACTGATGACTGCATTGGCCTGAAGCCAGATGAACGATTCATCAACTATCATTTCCCCTCCCCGGCGGTCGCTTGCTTCTCCAGCCGTGATTTGTACATGAGGACAAAAGTGATAATGACCGCAGCTGCTACCATCGCGCCGATGGATTCAGGAACAGGGATAACCTCGGTGCCAGGGGCAATCTTTCCAAGCGTGGTATTCAGTGTGGCGTTGAGTATGGCGGTCATGTACTTCGCGCCAATTAGGCCAGCCAGGAATGAAGCCAGACCGTAAAGCAACTTTTCCCACCAGCGCAGGTTGCGGGAAGTCAGTACATAAAGCGTGGCGCCAGCGAAAGCACCAAGTATTACCCCGGCATCAGTGTTAGCCCACAACCCGGCAAACGTGACAGTAGTCACCACAGCATGAGCTGTAGCAGTGCCGGAGATAGGTTCTGCGGACATTAATCCCCCTCTTGGCAGTGAATCCTCTCAAATGAGGGGCATGAAAAAGGCCGCCCTAGGGCGGCCTCGTTGGAACAATGACGTTTGTGTTCGTTTATTTAGAATAGTTGTCTTTTGAGTCTTCAAGACAATCATCATCCACTCTTAACCTTGCAACACATCCTTGAACATTTGTTCGAGGTCCGTAAGCAAAATATTTCCCTGTAACCTGAGCAAAGCCCCCTCCTGACCCTCGCTAATTATGAAAATCAAGTTCTAACCCTACCGCTCTCGTCTCAAGTTAATATAATAATTCGGCATGATTTCACCGAATCATCTTTCCTTACCTTTCCAAATGCGTTTTGTATATCTGGTTTTTTTATCCTTATTAGCGTTCACTACTCGAATCATTACTGATGTATTAAACAAAAATGAAATTAGCTCTAAAGTTATAGCCAGTCCGTAAAAAAAGGCCCACGCACTGAATAGCTTAAAGTATTCATAATCATATATTTTATTAATACCTGCCAGCAGCATAACCATTGTATAAACCAAAAGCGGATAGGCCATATCCACAAGGATTATTTCAGGCCCAAAATTTAATTTCTTTTTATTACCGTTTATAAAATCCATAAAATGACTAGGCATGACGAATAGTAGCGCAAAAGCTCCTATACCAAAACCTAAGATACTTGGAAAGATGGAAAGTATGGAATCGGATGGTTCCCATTCGATTCCATACACACCACTTTCCTTAAGAAAGAAAACAGCCCCAGTAAAGATGAACACATAAACCATTTTTTTAAATACTCTATCCCACCACAAATGTAATGGAGCAATTAAAGAATGGCATTTACTATCACCTAAATATGCATAAGCATTAACGATGCGAAAAACCGCCCCCATAACTGGAACGCTTCGAAACCACTTATATAAAGTTGTTTTCATATCACTCCGCCAAACTTGTGCATATAACTCATTGGGTATCGTCAATGAATTTTTTATTAGCATTGAGCGCACTTATTTTCGCTCGTGTTTTTATAATGGCTTTCTTTATTAATCCAATTATAGCAATTGATTTATCCCTATTGCCTTTTGTTGTACCTTCTTTTAATTGCTCTCGAACAGGATAATCTTCCATTTGATATTTTTGTCTAACCCCATCCTCATCAAGATAAGACACTTCAGCATTACCATACTTGGTAGCTAAAGCCATCTGAATTTTGGCTTGTTGAGGTAAATCGGTCATAACTGATTTAGAGAAACTACGATAATTTTCCTCCCACTTACCAACTCTTTTATCTTTTAACTCCTTTTCCGTGGCCAAAAGAGCCTCCATTGCATCATCAAATGCATCGGAGTTTGAGAAAGTAACGATACCTTCGTAACTTTTGTAACCTTTTTTTGGCAAATCTAGAAACGCTTTAATGGAGTCAGCAGATGTTAATTCTTCAATTTCCAAGCTATGTTTTTTAAATAGCTGCTTAGCATGAACCTCAAGGATATTCGAGAACGCCTTAATTAATGGTTTTCTTGCAGGAAGTCCACGGGTATCATGTATTGCTAAAACATGAGTGTAAGGATCAAAAACGAATTCTAAATCAAATCTCTTGCTACTTGTATTTCCATTAGAACGATATTCTGTTTTTCCACTATTTGTATCTACTAATTCGTTTACATCATCAAACTTTAAAAAAGAGCCGTAAATAACAGTTTTACTTTCTTCATTACCAGCGTATGTAAATAAAGTGACATTAAAAGGAGCAAAATACATCTCCCCCCTCATTGCTACTGCAATAGCACTTAATTTTATTTTGTTGAACTTAGCATCATCAACTAACTCACCAAGCGCTTTAAAGAGATTGATATATCCTTTGTGACCTACTTCCTTGACATCTGTTTCAATTGGCAATAATTGAATATTGTAGAACTTATAGATTGCCATAAATCTCTGTCCATTTGAAATTTAAAAAAGCAAATCTAATACTATTCATCGGCAGGATCAACAAGTTAAGTAACAAATGAGAAGTTATGTGAGTAAAAACTCCATCCATAACTGTTTTTATATACAGTAATAATGAAATCATGATTCTAATTGAAATAAAAATATCATTTCCGGATATTTTCTGCTAAGTACAAAAAATCACACCCGGAAGGTTATTTTTGCATTCGGCTAAACGCGTGAGGGTTGAGTGGTCAGATTTGAGAGTGCGAAACTGTGAACCCACCAGCGTTCAAGCGAATGCATTTTGTTGGTATTACAGTGATGCGGGCATTAAAAAACCCCGCCATGGCGAGGTTTCAAATTTTTATGTCGCTTATCGTCGCTGCCATCATGGCGCAGCTTTGCCAAGCATGGCTGAATTATTCATGTTTCTGGGCGGATTTCAAGACTTTTTATATAGAGCAAGTGTATCTGGGCAACTCATCACATTTTTCACTGACAGAAAAACCTTTGCTCTGAATATCTGTAGGCACCATTTCACCCTCTCACGAGCTTTGTCATTAGAAAGCCATGGCGCGACTAGTTGCAGCTCTTTTGAGATATCAGAGATTTTCGCACGCGTAGAATAGTAGTTCATACCAATCAAATACACCGGGTCGTCTGATTTGAATATCCCCAGCACAGCACGCTCTACAAGGTCTGCATCATCCCGCCAGCTCGCCTCATCTATCATTTCGGCCAAAGTTGCTGACCACAGAATTGTGTGTGCACGCTGAACTGCCTGGCGGCCAGTGTAGCCCTCCGTTCTGGCTTGTTTTATCGCATCAGTGATTCGCGAAAGCTGGGAGTCTGACCAGTTATCCTCTTTTGCTTTTGATATAAAACGGTTGCAGTTCTCAAGCCGATATTGCGCGCTGGTTTTACCGCCAACACACTCTCCCCAGACCGTAAGCAATGATTGTATCCAGGCTGACTGGATGCTGGTGAGCGGAGTAAATCGGCCCAGATAGCTTTTGCGTGGTGCAGCTGCTGCGCTTTGTATTGCTGTTCGATGCGCACGGCGCTGTTTAGGGGTCATAGTGCTGCTCCTGCAGATAGTCTTTTGCCGTAATTCTGGATAATTCGGTAGTCAACCAGCAAAGTGCCGGGTACGCGATACGTTTGAAGGTGGTACCTGCGCTGACGGAGTAAATAAGCGGTTGCAGGGCGCTTCATGCCATCACCAGTTTTTTGAGTGTCCGCAACTCTGCTCGAGCAGTGGCTCTGATTACAGCCAGCTCTTCCCTTTCCCATCGATGCTCTCGATTGTCACACTCCAGCTCAACGACAGCCACCTCCCCTACTTTTTTTACAAGATTAATGCGGTACAGTTCGATGTTTCCGGACTTGTGGATATTGCAGGCGTCGCACTGCAGCTGGATGTTGATTCGTGTAAAGCGAAGATGGCCAGCAGCAGCTGTTGAACGATAATGGCCAGCATGCCAGGCAAAGGCGGTGCGTGTTCCGCAAGATATGCAGCCTTCGCCGTTGGCTAATGCCGTTTCACGACAGATATCATTCACAGCGCGCTGCGTTACATCGATCCAATGCTTGAGGGGTTTTACTGCTGCTTTCCTTTCTCGCCATGCAGCTCGATCAAGTTTTTGTTGCTGCTTATCCTGGCGCTGCTCTTCTTGCTGCTCACGGGTTTTGGTTTTGGCTGTCTGGGCTTTGCCATATGCGCAGGCGCAGGAATAACTGCAAACGGTTTGCTCTGAACGTGATGGATTGAACCATTGTCGGCAGTCTTTGTTCGCGCATTTACGACGGGCTGGTTTCTTCATTGCTCACCACCAGCGGTAAACAATGAATGCACAAAATCGCTGGCGAGAAGATTCGTCAGTGTAATGAGGGGTACAAATTTGTGTGGGTGCGCCATCGTGTCTCCAATGGCGCAACAGAATTCAGGGTGTTCAGCCCTGCGGCTATTTTAAGTTACTTTAAGCCGCTATGCACTGATAAGTTCTTTGTGCGACTCTGCCGATATGATGATTTGATTGTCACTTAAGGGCATGAATGAATACGCATCCATATTACGGTACATCAATATGCGCCCCCTATCGGGGAAGAAATCGAATTTCGCCACTACGGCGCAATCATGGCAACGAATTAACGCATACCCCGTCCCTGGTAAATCTTCTTGTGCTATCACATTAACTCCCAGACATCTGACTAACCTTGGGTAAAAAACTTAGCCACGCAATTTCTTACTGGTTTTCAAGCCAATCGTCAGCGCTTTCCCAAGTTTCCTGTAGGATTTTTCAATAATCTTCTGGTCGTCTTTTTCTACACCAGTGACAGAAAGGCTATCTGAACCTGCCTGATGGATAACGAGACTGCAATAATCGAAACGTTGGGACAACCTTTTATGCAACTCAGCCTCAAGTGCAGAGATCGCCCCAAAGGGTAGTTTTTTGTTTCTGTCGATGGTCACTTCAACTTTCATTTCACCTCCCGAATCATTTTACTGTATATACATACAGTTATTATTAATCGGAACTTGCAAGTTATGCAATTCAAAAATGAATTATAGGAATTTGTGTATTATCAGCATGTTAGTTGAATAAAAAATAACCTCACGAATGTGAAGCTTAGATTTGATTTCAAAACTAAAAATTACTGCACTGTTAAATCTAAGCGGAAAAAAGCCCACACCAAGTGGGGCTAGATGCTCCTAACTCCCCTTCCGTACCCCTCCAAAAGGTAGGTATTGCTGCTTTTGACGAAATTCAAATTCATCAGTTTTTATACCCAAGAAGCTTTGATATCACTGCGTTCCACTGCTCGATCGATTTGCGATCTGCCGTTAGCCATGCGTCACCGCCCTAGTAGTACGGTGCTGACACTTTCAGGCATTTACACGTGCAAGTGATGACCTAGTAACCCATCGCAAGCCATGCACCACGAGGATAGCGAATCGTCAGTGTTACTTTTCGCCCTTAAGGCAATTCACTGGAATCGTCATACACGAACGCTTGCCAGGCAGTCGTTAAGCATTTTCATGCCCGCACTAATTCCAAAGTTATCCGGAGCCGTTACCTCTGTTCCCGGGTAATACTGGTAGAAGCCAGGCTTGCCAAGTTTTCCAATGTGGCGTGATTTGAGCAATGCTGACAGCGCAGATCCGGCAGTACTTGGCTTGATTCCTATCCCTCGTGCAACCTCACATGCACGTAAGCCGGGATTGCGCTTAATAAACTCAGCGACCTGTGATTTGATTGTGTCCGGCGGGTTTTTACTCATGATTACATCCCCAGAGCACGCTGCTGACGAGCCAGCGTACGAACCGTAACGCGCAACTCTTCCAGCTGATTGAGACGAGACTTCGTACGGCGAATTTCTGACGCAATTGATTTCGGTGTAGGGCAAACCATCTGGGCCGCCTGGCGCTTTGCTATCTGAGGGATAGAATCCAGGAATGCAGCATCGCTTTGAGGTACGGATTCTTCCACTGCCGCCTGAGTAAGTTCAGGCAATGAAGCAACTAAAGACTCTGGTTCGGCTAATGTTGGTTTCGCCAGGCTGAAGTGGAATACATTCCGGCGCTTCTCACGAACCACCCGCCCCTTGTTGACCGGCATGGCCAGCGTGGATGCAACCGCTCGAACCGTGGTACCTGCAAGTTTTGCCATTTGCTCAGTCGTCAGCTCACCATGCTGCGCAAGTAATTCAGCTAATACTGACTCGTTAATTTTGCGAGCTGGGGCCGCTACTGCAGATGATGCTGGTCGCTCTTTCCGGTTCAGGATTTTGACTGCTGGCACCACAGGTTTTACTCGAGGGGTTTTAGTGGCTGTATCCGTCAACTGCCACCAGCCGTTAACCAGCTCAATCTGCTCGAGTTCTTCATGTTCGCGCAGCATGCCAAGAATCTCTCTCACGTCGATTTTCATGCGGGCAGAAATTTCACGCGCTGTGGCTTTACCCATTGCATTCAGTGCTTCAATTACAGTTTCCATAGTCATCTCCAGTTTCAATCAATCTTGCCGCAAGGCGGTGAATTCGTTTTTTTGCATACGGGCAGCTTGTTCAGCCCAAAGCCGGTCCCATGCGCGTTTTGATGCTTCAGGCGAAAACCCACCGACACTCGCATTTGAGGCCAGTTTGCGGACGCATATTTCCAGCGGAGATTTCAGGATCAGATTTGCCGCCTGACCAAGAAACCGCTTGTGAGCCGCGTCGCGTTCGTTGCAGTCGATAACTGGCGCTCTGCTGGATGGGCGACCCTCTGCGTCCCACTTGCGTGCCAGCGGCAGATATCCCTCGAAATTCTCAAAGTTAAAAAGTGTTTTTGGGCACAAGTGTTGGGCCATCGTCACGTTATCGAGCCAGAGATCCGTCCGGTGATCGATAACCAGAATCAGTTCGTCAGCTACGTATTCGTCCGCCAGCAGCCCGTAGATAAACCCCATCGTGGTCTTGCCATCCTGGAATGCAGCATCGGTGGTTTTGTTCAGATGGTTTAAAACCCGCAAAGCTGGATTGTCAAAATCGTCGGGCAGCTCGTCTGCCTGACATTCTTTTGGTTCTTTGACTGGTTCCATGACAGGTTCAAAAGAGTGACTGATTCTGGTGCCGTGTGGCGACATAGGGGGTGTGCCTTGTGGCGGCACAGGGGTGTCACCGTGCGGCATACCTGTGTCTTGTGGCGACACAGGGGCTATGCTTTGTGGCGACATAGGGGGGTTATTATTATTAGCCTCACCCCCTGTGCTTTCTGGCGCTACAGGGTTGTCGAGTCTGAGGCTATAAATATTGGACGTATTACCCTTCCCGTTATTGATTCCAATACGGTTTATTTTGAGTAGCAAACCCAACTTAATCAGAGCATCGATGTGTGATCTCACCGCGCTTTTACTACACTCGCAATGATCTGCAATATGTTGGTATGACGGCCAGCACTCACCTTTATCATTTGCATTATCAGCGAGCTTCAGGAGCACGAGTTTACGTATCGGGTGTCCGACACGGATATTCATTGCCTGAACCATCAGGGTCATGCTCATACATCAGCCTCTACAAATTCTTTCAAAAACTTATCCCACCGCATCTCGCAGTTCTGGTCATAACCATCGCGGCGGAAAATAACCTTGTTGGGACTTACAGCAATGACCGTAACCAATCGTCCGTAGCCATCCTTGAAGCGGTCACCAGCAGCAACTTCACGCACCTGTAAACAAGACTCAGTGCCAGAATAGTTTCGTTGAAGCTGAGCTTTGAACCGTTCAAATAATGCATCCGTGTTGCGCATGATTACCTCCTGACTCAGCAAAACTGGCGACGCTTTGGAAGCGTGCCTTTCTTGATTGGCTCCATTCGTGGCGGCGCAGCTGGACGGTGGTTGTGTTTTAAATAGAACTTTGCCTTGTCGATTACCGCCTGGACTCCAGCGTTCGGATGAATACGCCGGTATTCCATGGCCAGTGCTACCGCGGCATTTGCTTCGCTCTCGTCACATTTACTACTGACTATAAGCTGGCGTTTAATCTGGGTGATTAGAAAATCGTTATGATGCATACCCTCTCCCTACAGCAGCTGCTGGCCAACATGTGCAAACTGCACAACCAGACCAGGAACAAACACGGCGATCGAGTTAATTGCTTCAATGGCCTCTTTCTGAATCACGGCCAGTGGCGCCCCGGTCAAAACGGCACAAATAACTTCTGAGTGTTCTTTGCTTGAAGCCGCTACCCTGTGCTGTTCGTCCTTTTGAGCAGCTAGTTCTGCATCGATGGCTGCGCGAACTGCCGGTGCCAATAATGCGGCGTGCAGTTGGTGTTTCTTCGAAGTTCCATCGAATGCGCGCTGGATGCGCTGCTTGTTGTTATGGACCCGCCGAGCGAATTCATCTCCATCAACCACACCATCAAGAGTCTCAAGCAGATCCCCCTGTTGATACCTTGTAATCAGCTCTACAACGTACTTCCAGCCCTTCTTTGCAGCCCATGCTTCAAGCTCGATATGCAGAGTTTTGATTTCCATAAATCAGTCCTTAAGCAACGTGGCTGCTAATGTTGTGATCTGTTGGTAGAGCATCTGTTGGGTTTGGATAAAGCTGAGGGTCGATTTGATGTGGAGTAACCACCCAGTTCAACACGGAACAAAACGGGATAATCCAATGGGGCGGGACACCCTGTTTGAACCAATAACTGACCAGTTGAGGCTTCACATTTAGCCTGCGAGCAATTTCACTCTTAGATGCCAGACCGGTAATTTTTAAAGTTGTTTTGAGTTGCATTCTTTTCTCCTAAACTGGAATTCTTAGAAGAGTACAAATGAAATGATTAAAATACAAATATTATTTGCAAATGATTTGCATCGGCAGTTTAAAAATTTATTGTAAAATGTATCCATGACAACGAAAGACGATACAAACACAAACCAGACATCTGCAAAGCGTATCGCGCAGGTACTTGCAGATAAGGGATGGAATAAGTCACAGTTAGCCAGGGAGCTGGGTATTTCTGTGCAAGCCGTTCAGCACTGGGCTAAAGGCGGTAGTCGCCCAAGCGGACAGAACCTAGCAAAGCTTGCCGAGGTTAGTGGTAAGCCTGAATATTGGTTTTTCACATTAAGTGATGAGCATGCGTCAGCAGTAGATGTTAATCCGGAAAAAGCGGCTCTCAGAGAAGATGAGCGGCAGCTGCTGGAGGCGTATAACGAGCTGCCACCAGCGGAAAGACAAAATATGTTATCTGTCTTTCAGATGCGTTTGCAGGAGCTAAAGAAATTTTATAGTAGCTATTTCAATAAGATGCCTAAGTAAACATCCATCCATACAAATTTAACCACCTATACCGGTGGTTTTTTTTCGCCCAAAATTCATAAAAATACAAATCAAATAGAAATATTATTTGCATTTGTAAAGTTTGATTTGTAGTCTTATCCCCATCGAAGCAAAGCACAACTGCGGCGCGACAGATTCAAAACGTTCCGCCAGCCTGGCGATAATGGCAAAGAAAGGGGATTACTATGGCAATTAACCAATCAGTACCTAAGAGTGGTCGCGCTGTACCAATGCGCAACGGGCGAACCGGCGCAGCATGGCTGGTCTCATTTGATTATCGTGAAGGCACGTACTGGCATGAACCGCAGGGGAACTTGCGTCATATTCGCCGCCCTTACGCTTCTCACTCAATTGAGCCAAACCTTGAACCAGCGGGAACCCACTAATGAGCGCCCTCTTCGCGCTAATGCTGAATTTAGGCATAACCAACGGTGAATATCAGGAAGTGGTTTTGGGGGTTTATTACAGCCATGAGAAATGTGAAGAAGCTGCAATTGAGCAGCATGTTAGCGGCGAATGTTATCCAGTTGATGAGATTATCCATTCTGGCGAACAACCAGCTATGAAGAAATAAAACCGGAAAAATTGAACGCCAGAAGTAGTGTCGGCTAATAACGCGTCAGGGTTTCTACACGCCAAATTTAAGCACTTCAAATACATGCCTTAATCGGCAGGGAATTATTCACTCTAAATAAGGATTGATTATGTTTTCTCAAATTTTCACGCTTAATAAAATCAGTCATGATGTTGCAGAAACAATCGCTGATGAAAATGTATCTTCTTATTTCGTTTTCAACAATGACAAAACTGTAACGGTTAAATTTCCAGGTGGGATTATTCACGACACTTATCCCTGCCATCACTGCGCATTAGAAGAAGTGACTCGTATCTGGTTTTTGATTCGAGAGGCGGAAATTAGAACTCGACGCCGCTCGCCCCAAACCATTGACTGCATGAACTTAACAGCATGAGCAGGGCCTGTTCATACTGTACCTGCCAGTTTGAGGATGCGGAATTAACCCGTCGTCAGGCTGGTAAGGGCTATGCCCGTCGTACTGTTTACTACTGCGCTAACTGTATAGAAAAGAAAAACCAACAAGCTAAATTCCAGAGTGTCCGTAGCCAATACAGAAGAACTGTTTACGCACGCACATTCCGTTAATTGATGAGGTATTTATGAAACCATTTATTGGCTGTTTTATTCCAAAGAAAGCACCGGCAGACAAACTTAATTTACAAACACTTTCCGTTCTGAAAAATGCACCTAATAAAAAGGCAGCAGGTGCAATTATTACTGGTGCATTTTTTCAGAAATACGCTGAGATTGCTGAGCACTATTTCGACGGGAAAATTATTGAAAGTACTACAGGTAATGACCGCCCCGCATTAGACGAATGGTCGACTGATTTTTCCTGGAATAAAGAAACCGGAAATATTGAGTTAATTCCTACAAACCCTGAAGTGGAAACGCCGGACTCAACAATTACAGATGAACCTGAATTCATCGAGGTATCTAGATGCTCTACCAACCCTCGCGCAGCACTGCTGGTCCTGTTTGGTCGCACAGATAACATTACCAAGGCTGAATACAGTCTTGCCGTTGACCTGACCAACGATGATGAAACCAGCCCAGAACGTGAGATGTACGAGGCCATCACCCGCCTTCCTCGCGTTTTGGCATTATTCCCTGATCGTCAGGTTGCGCTAATGGCTGATGCACGCGAAAAAGTAAAAGCGTCAGCTAAATGGCCTGACTACCTAAAGTTCATGGAAAAGTGGCTGAATACACCGCCAGAAAAGCGCGACACGCCAGCGGAAGTAAAGGCCGCCACCGTGCATGAATATGTTTCGCTGACCTTCGAGCAAAAAATTGCAGTCGCCATTAACGCCCCTACCGTCGAGCTTGACGAAGTAACTCCCGAAATACTGTCCGACGCAACGAACCAGCGAAAGTGCGAATACCCCGCATTTATCCGTGCCCATAAGGCCCTGACCTACATACAGCCTACTCTTGAAAAATTCAGCGACAGACTGCTTGGTAATGCCATCCGCTCGGTTGATTTTAACGAAGATAAAGGGATCGTGGCATACCGCCGCGCCGTACTGGATTATCTGGGTGTGAATGGTAATGAGGAGGAAGATGGCGAGAGCGAACATCACACTTCGGCTACAGCAAATGCTCTGGTTACTGACAGCCCAGAAGATGGCCAACTGGTAGAGAATGCAGCTGGTATTGGCGAACCGACGCTGGAAGTAGACCAGGAAGATACTCGCGTTTTGATGAACGATCGGGAGATTGAAATCAGCCACGCTATTAACGCCCTGCTTTCTGGTTGCACTGACGTTATGGGTAATGATGAAGCTGCCGGTGTCGTCACCTTTACGGGGCATCCAATTCCTGAAGTGTTCCCTTCCCTTGTTGCAGATATCGCCGCGACAGAATTCTGTCTGTCCCCTGATTTTAGCGATGAAGAAATTCATCATGTGGCCACCAGCATTCTTGACGCCTGGTCTGACAATGAAGCAAAACGCCAGATAGTTGCCCTGGACGCTATCACGGAGTTGCGTACCGAAATACCCGCACCGGCGGTCATAGAGATACCTGCTATTAAGGTGAAGCCTCGACGGGAGCCAGAAGATATTCATGCTCAAACGGTTCACACCACTACTTCACCTGACCTGACCTATCGCCAACAGCTAACTATCGCTGCCATTCAGGGGTTATGCGCTAACCCGGCCTGCTTCGGTATTTTCGATGAAATTGCAGAGATGGCCATCACCCTCGCCATTGCAACCGACAGGGAGAACGACTGATGTACAAAATCACCGCAACAATCCTTAAACCTGGCGGGCTGCCTGTTGAATGGACCTGTATGTCGAAAGAAAAGTTAACCAGCACCCAATGCGAAAAGAAGTTCTCCCAAGCTAAAGAAGCCGGAAAAACAACAGAAGAACGTGTGTTGGTGAAGAATTTCAAATGCGTCAGTTTACCCAGCAAACGTAAGGCGGGCACAAAAGGCATGGATAGTGGTCGGAAGTGATGACCGTTCATCTTAAAACCAAGTGATTTTCAATAATCAGTTTTAATCCGACTTGTACAATAAAGTTCAGGTCGGTCATAAGGTGAAGAGACCAAATGACACACATTACCCTTGCCACCTGGGCAGCAATTTATTATCCGGATAAACCGCCTACGGCTGGAACACTTCGCCGCTGGGCAAGAAACGGGAATATTTATCCACCGCCAGAACTTCATGGCCGTGAGTATCGAGTTAACCCAGAGGCGTTTTATCTAAAACCAAGAAAATGCGGAATAAAGCTGGAACCACACCAGCCGAACGGACGCATAGGCAAGACGAGTCCGCTGCTGGAGAGATTGATTGATGAGTCAGAGAAAAAAATACGATGCTAATTTACCAAAGAATCTGACTTATCGCAGGGGTAGCAAGTCGTTTGCATGGCGTAACCCCCTAACCAAAGTGGAAATTCCACTTGGACAAATATCCCGCAGGGAGGCGGTAGCTCAGGCCATTGAAGCCAATAACTATATCGAGCAAAAATTTACACCTGTCGCGCTGATGGAAATTTTAAAGGGTGAGCATGAGTTTACGCTGAGTGAGTGGCTGGATCGTTATGAAGTGATATTGCAACGCCGGGAGCTGGCGGCAAACACTTACAAAGTAAGAGCTGGCCATATCAAAACTATCAGAATGAAAATGGGAAATATGGTGCTAGCTAAGATAACCACACGGCATATAGCTGAGTTTCTGGAGCCGTGGGTTGTTGAAGGTAAGAAAACGATGGCGGGGACATTGCGCTCGGTTCTGTCCGATGCATTCAGGGAAGCAATTGTAGAAGGACACGCCTCAGCTAATCCAGTAGAACCAACCAGGGCTCCCAAAGTCGAGGTTCAACGCCAGCGCCTAGCGCTTGAGCAGTTCCAGATCATTCGACTTGCCGCAGAACAACAACCGAGATGGTTCGGCCTGGCTATGGATCTGGCACTCGTCACCGGACAAAGACGCGAAGATATTTCCTGCATGAAATTCAGTGATATTTATGACGACCGGCTACATGTAACCCAGATTAAAACCGGGGCAATGATCGCCATACCTTTATCACTAACGCTGAATAGTGCGGGGCTTAAACTTGGTGCCGTTGTTGACCGGTGCCGTCTTGTTAGTCGTTGCGACTATCTTGTAAGCGCCGGTATTCGTAAAAACAGCCCGAACGGTTCGATTCATCCGGACGGTTTAACGAAGGGTTTTGTAAAAGCGCGAACCAATGCAGGCATAGAGTTAAACGACAGTCCTCCGACTTTCCATGAGATCAGAAGCCTGGCTGGGCGACTGTATGAGAAAGCTTTTGGAAAGGAATTCACCCAAAAACTACTCGGTCATAAGTCAGAAAGAATGACTGAAAAGTACTTGGATGTGAGGGAGAAAATGTTTACATTGATTTAACAGTGCGAAAAGACCGGATATGGAAATTCGGAGAAATTTCGGAGAATTTCGGAATGACCAACCTAAGTCTTTGTATTTAAAGATAAATAAAAAAAGACCGAATACGATTCCTATATTCGGTCCAGGGAAATGGCTCTTGGGAGAGAGCCGTGCGCTAAAAGTTGGCATTAATGCAGGCAGATTTCGCCTTGCCTTCTAAGAATAGATTACCGGCGCAGCTTTTCCAGTCGGGCGCTAAAGTGTTCGAAAAAAATCTGCGTAACAGGTGACGTTTTAGACAAAAACCGCAATATCCGGGCCACGGACATTGCGGTTTTCTATTTAAAATGAATGAGCTAGCGATTTTAGCTACATAATTTCTCTGCACGTTCAATAAATGGCGCAAGACTCTTTTTTTGCCCTGGCGTTTTCGGGTCATCTATCTGAATCACAGAGATAGGCTGGCCTGTTGTTTTGCCGCTAGCCACCTGTTGTTGAGCAATATCATTGAGCGGGTATTGCATCAATGTGCTTGGGTTGATAGCAAACAACGCATGACCCGCGCGGCAACTCAACATCACCTCTTCTCGGTTAAATGCCCAGTTATCTTTGCCCATTTCAAAACGGCTCACGGTGATGATTTGTGGAGCGGCAAACGCACTGCTCGCACAAGCTAGCAACAACAACGTCAAAATACTTTTTTTCATGAATATCTCTTGAGCTAATAATGTCTTCAGTACGGTTCCCAGGTTGCGAAAATGCTAACCATCAGGAGTACCGCCACCGACAAAATGATTTCCAACCAGGTGAAGCGGATAAATTGTTTTGTTGCCATTGGAGCACGGTTAAATCGCGGCACCAAAAAATAACGGTTATACAATGCGATGATAACCATCACGGCAACAAAGACAACCTTCACCAACAAGAAGCGCACATAGTCGCTATCCTGAGGCAATGACCCATCCAATATCATCAGGCTGTTGATTAACCCACTCAGTAGCACCGCTGCAACCGCCAGATGCCCGTAACGGGAAAAACGCATCATCGCGGTAATTGCCGCGCCGCGCCAGCGGGGTCTTCCTGCCATGCGCATGCACATAATCAACGGAAGTAAGCCCCCTACCCACCAGCCAGCGCCCAGCAGATGCACAGCATGGTTAAGTCGCTGCACACTACCATATAAACCTTCGCGCATGGCAGCGTGCCCAACACCCGCCAGTAAAATGAGTTGCGCAGCAGCAAGAAGCATCAGCAACGCTTGTAAGGTGCGCGGTTTAAGCAGCAGAACCACAACCGTTACCACGCCAAGTAAAATCTGCCACAACCACACTGAACCAAAGCGCGTGCCAAGCACGGTTAGCCAGGTCTGGGGATTAATAGTATCCCACCATCCGCTGCCCATCATCCCGGCCTGAGCGCATAAAAGTAATACTGCGCTAAGCATTGTCATCCAGACGGCAGTATGCCACTGCCATTTCAGGTGACGGATGAGTACTGGCTTAAATGCCTGAGGCGCTAGCAATGAGCATGAAATGGTACTGCCGAGTAGCACCATGAGAGCGGAGAAATGGATAAATCGCAGCGCGATATAGAAAGTAGGCAACATCCTGCTTATTTCACCGAGAACGGGTACTTCCCTTTGGTCTTATGTCCATCCACCGACACGACATGCCAGTCGACCTGGTAGTCGCCCGGTTTCAGCGTCTCATCGATCGGTACAATTAGCTGTTTATTGTTTTTATCGTTACGTTTCGCCGTACCCGTTTTGACCACAGTTTGCTGTGGCCCGGTCAGAGTGATTCCGCTAAAATTAGCCTCTACACCTTCAGAGAAATTGAGGGTAATCGCCTGTGGTGAAGTGCTTACTACAGCGTTTTCCGCAGGGGATTGATGCTGTAAATGCGCATGCGCAAAAGCTGAACAGGAAACGGTAAGAGCCGTTAAAAGTGTAGTGAGGGTCAAAAGACGAGATCGCGTGAAAGCCATATCAACTATTCCTTTTTCTTATTCAAGACGGCAAAAGGATAACCTTGCGCCTAGGTTAAGTCGAGATGAGAACGGCTATCAATAAATGTAAAAACTTGTCATCAACTTCATCTGCAAGTACCTTTGCGGCACAAAACAGGAGACCAATATGAATCACAATCTTGCTGAATTACCCCAGGACGAAATGGATAAGA
>DATERH010000317.1:0-25464 GCA_035271785.1 Buttiauxella sp. | reverse complement strand
TTGTTCAGGGCGTGATACGATGAACCTCATTCATTGAAATGGCTAATCATCATGTCCCTCTTAGATTACGCAATGAAGCGCTTCGGTAACGCGGCAAATAGTTCGGTGACATGTCCTATCTGCGGAAGCAAATCCTCACATCCCGCTAACAAAGTTCGCCTGGGGCAAACGCTGCTCTGTCCAAAATGTAAATCACTGTTCGTTATACCGCGATAACTCACGTTCCCTAAAGCCGTTATCCGAAAAGCTGCCCCCATAAAACGAACAAATTTTAACCTATACTTTAGAAAAGAATCTTGCAGCTGTTAAATCCCTGATGCCTGACACCCCATCCTGAGAGAACTTTTCTGATCTGATTGAACAACTGCTCCTGCGCGTTCACATCGCCTGACGAGCAAATTAATGAAATTAAATCTTAAACAGTGGTTTACCTCGCGTAAGCCACTGGATCTTAATCCAGAAACGGCTGGTTGGTTGGCCGCTGGACCCGCTAATGAAAGTCCAATAAAAGCGGAATTATTCTCTGCTGCGCAAATGGAACGTTATGGCCAAAAACTGGCGCGTTCCCATAAGTTATCCCCCGCGAAGATGCCGTATTATTTACTCAAGCGTCTGGAAGATAATGAAGCGATCATTACCAGCAACTGCTATCTGCTCAATGCCGGAGAAAAATCGGGTATTACCCCTGCGGGTGAGTGGTTGTTGGATAACTATTATTTGATTGAAGAGCAGATTCGCGTCGTTCGCCATCATTTGCCAAAAAACTTCGGCAAAGGCTTACCCCCGCTGACTCCACCGCATAATTGCCCGCGCATCTATGATATTGCTTCCGAAGCGATTGCTCACGCCGATGGGCGTTGGGATGCCACCAGCCTCACCAGTTATATCGCAGCATATCAGCAGGTTACGCCGTTAACGCTTGGTGAGCTTTGGGCTCTGCCAGGGATGCTGCGCCTGGCACTGATTGAAAATTTACGTCGTGTCAGTATTGAAGTCGCGGAAGCACAAAAAGAACGTAATTTGGCCGATGTTTGGGTGACACGAATTTTTGAATGTGCCGAAAACACGCCTGCAGATTTGATTATGGTCATTGCTGATATGGCGCGTTCCCGCCCGCCATTAAGCAGCGCGTTTGTCGCTGAACTGGTTCGTCGCTTACAAGGGCGGGGCAATATGCTCTCTTTGCCACTGACCTGGGTTGAACAGCGATTGGCAGAAACAGGCGTCACCACCGATTACCTGATTCATCGGTTTAACCAACAGCTCGCCGCAAGCCAACTTTCCGTCAGCAATAGCATCGCCGGTTTACGCCTGCTGAGTGAAACTAACTGGGCTGATTTTGCCGAAGCCATGAGCCTGGTGGAACAAACGCTACGGGAAGACCCTTCGGGAATTTACCCGGCAATGCATTTTGATACCCGCGATCACTATCGGCATATTATTGAAATCCTCGCACGCCATAGTCACTCCAGTGAACCGGAGGTGGCGCGACACATTCTGGGAATGGCGCAAGGGAGTGACCCGACCACGCCCGCTAATCATGTTGGCTATTATTTGATTGGTGAAGGGCGCTCAGAACTCGAAGAACAGCTTGGGGCCAATACGTCGCGGATAGTTCGCTTGCGCCACGCCTTTAATCAAACCCCGTTGCTTAGCTGGCTGGGTAGTCTCAGCCTGTTGACGACGGCGTTCAGTGCCGACATTTTATCGCGTACTCATGAACACGGCCTGAACTGGCCACTGTTACTGCTGGCTGTGCCGTTAGTGGTTATTGTCAGCCAGCTAGCCATCAACTTACTCAGTGAGACAACGACCCGTTTCCGCGCACCTCTGCCGCTACCGCGTATGGATTTCTCAACCGGCATCCCCGCTGAATTTTGCACCATGGTGGTGATCCCTTGTCTGCTCACCAGCCGGGCGGGGATCGACAAACTGCTCAATAGTCTTGAGATTTGCTATCTCGGCAACAAAACACCCAATCTGTATTTTGCGCTACTAAGCGACTTTGCCGATTCGACGCAGCAGAACTCAACCGGAGACAGCGACCTGCTGCATTGGGCCGAAGCACAAATGCAGAATCTGAATCGTCGCTACGCGCCAGTTGCACAGCCGCTGTTCTTCCTGCTTCATCGCTCGCCGCAGTGGAATGAACAGCAGAGCGTTTGGATGGGGTATGAGCGCAAACGCGGCAAGTTGTCGATGTTGAACAGTTGGTTACGCCAACCCGCAGATCAATTCTGTGAATTACACAACAATTCCATTAGCCCTCCGCGCGGGGTGAAATATGTGATTACGCTGGACAGCGATACGGTGTTGCCCCGCGATACGGCGCATAAACTGGTCGCGACTATGGCGCATCCGCTCAATCACCCGGTCTTTGATGCGGTAAAACAACGCGTTGTGAAAGGGTACGGTATTTTGCAGCCAGGGCTTGCAGAAGAAATTCCGCGCAACGGGCAAGGGCGCTATGCGGCAATGTGCAGTGGTGTGCCGGGTAATGACCCGTATTCGATGATGTCATCGGATATCTATCAGGATCTGTTTGGTGAAGGATCGTTTGTGGGTAAAGGGATTTATGATGTCGATACATTTGTGCAAGCCACAGAGAATACCTGCCCGGAAAATTTAGTCCTGAGTCATGATTTGCTCGAAGGGTGCTATGCCCGATCGGGTTTGCTCAGCGAAGTGCTGCTCTATGAACAATATCCCAATAATTATCTGACGGACGTTTCACGGCGAACCCGCTGGATCCGCGGTGACTGGCAGCTCCTTAACTGGCTGAAATTTAAAGTCAGGAAGGCTGATGGCACGCATGATAAAAACCCGCTGAGTACACTTTCTCGATGGAAATTGCTGGATAACTTGCGCCGCAGTCTGGTGGCTCCGTCATTACTGATCTTGTTGTTTTGCACCCTGTTACTGGTGCCCAATCCTCTTTACTGGCTCGGCGTACTGGCGCTTGTACTGCTACTCCCGACCGTGTTGGTGATAGCCCAGGATCTGATTAATAAACCTGCCCGCAGACCCTTCCTGCAGCATCTGATGTTGGTTTCAGTTGGGGGGGGCAAACGTCTGATGCGCATTGGCCTTGGGTTTGCGACGCTTCCCCATGAAGCTGGTTATTCACTGCAAGCCATCATAGTGACGCTATGGCGCCTTGGGGTCAGTCACCACAACCTCAATCAATGGGCCAGTTCTGACCAAAGTACCGAGAGCAGCAAAGCGTCACCGCTACGTTTTTATCGGGCGATGTGGCTGAATGCAATTTCAGGTATTACTCTGATTTTACTAGCAATACTACTGGCGCCAATGCTGCTATTTTTTGCGGTACCGGTCGGTTTGCTATGGTGCCTGGCACCCGCATTATTAAGTTGGTTAAGTCGGGAACCTAAACGCTACACTGTCACTTTTAATGTCGATCAAAAACGACTGCTGCGACAAAGTAGCCGCGAGATTTGGGCCTTTTTTGAAACGTTTGCCACGGCCAAAGAAAACTGGCTACCGCCGGATAACTTCCAGGAAATACCGCACCCGGTGATTGCCCATCGCACTTCGCCGACCAATATCGGTTTGTCGCTGATGGCCAACTTGACGGCATGGGATTTCGGTTACATTCCCCAAGGGGACATGCTCCAGCGTATAACGCTCACGCTCGACACGATGGATAAAATGGAGCATTACCGCGGCCATTTGTATAACTGGTACGACACTCGCACTTTGCAGCCTCTTAATCCGCGTTATATCTCCAGTGTGGATAGCGGCAATATGGCCGGGCATTTGCTCACGCTAAGTGCCGGTTTAACCGAGTTGCGTAACCAGCCGATTCTCAATTGCACCCAGGTGTTAATGGGCATTGACGACACCTTGCAAATCCTCGAAAAAACCTGGGGGCAGAATGCGCCAACGGGTTTGCGCCAGTTACGCAACCATTGCAACACCGCCCTTACACTTGCACCGTCGTTACTGTTTGCCGAACTGAAAAATATGCGGGCGCAAAGCAATCGTCTGCATGCACTTTGCAGCCATGAAAATCAGCAGGTGCGCCGCTGGGTGGATATTATTCAGCATCAGTTAGTGCTTGTCTGCCATGAATGGACGAGTTTACTCAGTTGGCTTCCGTCGAGCTGGGGAAACGACCCGCTTCCAGCGCTCTCCTGGCTTGCCCAGGCAAAACACACCAGCGAGGGATCGCCTTCGGAATCGGCTATCCGCCAGGCTCGCACCCGGTTGGATATTATTACTGAACTGGAACAGCGCCTGCATGAACATGCGCGGATGGATTTTGTCTTCTTGTATAACGAAGTGACCAGCCTGCTTAGCGTGGGTTACAACTGCGACAATAATAAGCTCGACAATAGCCATTACGATCTGCTGCCATCGGAAATTAGACTCACCAGTTTTCTGGCGATTGCCACTAACCAACTGCCGCTGAAAAGCTGGTTCGCCCTGGGCCGGCTGTTTACAACTATCGATAACGAAACCGCGCTGATGTCGTGGAGCGGCTCCATGTTCGAATACCTGATGCCAAACCTGGTGATGCCGACTTATCCTGGGAGCTTACTCGAGGAGATGAGCCAGTCGGCGGTGAAACGCCAGATCGACTGGAGCAAAGAGCGGGGCGTGCCGTGGGGGATTTCCGAGTCGGGTTACTACTCTTTTGATGCCCTGCAAAATTACCAGTACCACGCTTTTGGTGTCCCAGGGCTTGGCTTGCGAAGAGGGCTTGCCGATGACATGGTCATTGCGCCTTATGCGACGATGATGGCGCTGACGATTTCACCCCATAAAGCCTGTGAAAATCTGCTGAAACTTGAGAAAAGTGGCGCACGCGGCGAGTATGGTTTTTATGAAGCGCTGGACTACACGCCGTCGCGCCTCGCCAGTGGCCAAATGTATGCGGTGGTTCGTTCGTGGATGGCGCACCATCAGGGGATGGCGTTCCAGTCGCTATCACATGTGCTGCTGGGGGCACCGATGGTGGACCGCTTTATGTCCAGCCCCGCGTTTCAATCGGCGCGTCTTTTATTACAAGAGCGGGTGCCTGATGCTGTAGAGCTTTACAGTCCGCGTCGACACTTCGAATCCCATGAAGGCGTATTGCAGCCCGCCCAGTACGAGACTCGCGAATTTACTGACGTTAATAGTCTTATTCCCGAAATTCAGTTGCTGTCGAATGAAGACTATCACTTGATGATTAGCCAGTCCGGCGGTGGGTACAGCCGTTGGAAAGATTTGGCACTCACCCGTTGGCGTAGTGATGCGACGTGCGATAACTGGGGCGCGTTTTGCTATATCAGTGATCCGGTAACCGAGGAAGTGTGGAGCAATACCTGGCAGCCGCTTGGCGAACCCGTTAGCCAGTACGACGCCGTATTTACCGATGCAGGCGCGGAATTCAAACTGATGGCTGGAACAATCCATGTGAAAACGCAGATTGTTGTCTCACCAGAGGATGATATTGAGCTGCGCCGAGTCACATTACTGCATCGTGGGCGTCTACCGCGCACGATAGAACTGACCACTTACGCTGAAGTGGTTCTGGCGCCTTTTAACAGTGATTTGGCACATCCGGCGTTCAGTAATTTATTTGTTCAGACCGAACTTGTTCAGCAACACAATGCCATTCTGTGCCACCGCCGTCCGCGTTCACCGAATGAAAGCTGCCCGTGGCTGCTTCATACCATGGTGGTGCATGGGCAGACGCAAAATGAAGCTACGTTTGAAACCGATCGGGCCAAATTCCTTGGACGTGGAAGAACACCTGCTAATGCGCAGGCGACGGAGCAAAGCGGTTCGCTCAGTAACAGTGTCGGGCCGGTGTTAGATCCGATCCTGGCCATCCGCCAGTCAATTGTGTTGCAACCGGGTATACCCGTTACCGTCGATATTATTTATGGCGTAACGGATAGCCGCCAGCACAGCCAGGCACTCATTGAGAAATATCATGACCATCCGATAGCTGACCGTGTATTTGAACTGGCGTGGTCACATAGCCAGATTGTGTTGCGCCAGATTAATGCCAACGAAGATGACGCCACACTGTTTAACCGCCTGGCAAGTGCTGTGCTGTTCCCTGGCCCCGAACTGCGGGCGGACGCCAAAACTCTGGCGCGAAATCGTCGCGGGCAGTCCGGCCTGTGGGGATGGTCTATCTCTGGCGATTTGCCGATTGTCATTCTTAATGTCACCAGCGATGAAAGTATCTTGCTGATTACCACGATGATTCAGGCACACCATTACTGGCGACTCAAAGGGCTTGCGGTGGATCTGGTTATCCTCAATGACAGCCAGGGCGGTTACCAACAAGAGTTACAAAATCAGATTGTTGATTTAATTGTGGCAGGTTCAGAAGCCAGCCAAATGGACAAACCCGGCGGCATATTTGTGCGTAATGGCGAACATATGTCGGCGGAAGATCGGCTGTTGTTGCTGAGTGTGGCGCAAATCGTGCTGGATGACCGGACGGGTAGCCTGAAAGAGCAGTTAAACCAACGGTTGCAGGTAACCTTCTCCTCGCAACAGGCGTTTGTGCCGAACACGATGCAGCCAGTTAATCAACACGATCCCTGGCTGCCTGATACCCAGCCGTTGGTCTATTTTAACGGTCGCGGTGGGTTCTCTGAGGACGGTCGCGAATACCAGATTACGCTAGATGAGAATGACAGAACACCCGCGCCGTGGGCCAACGTGCTGGCTAACGCCAGTTTTGGGACGGTGATTTCAGAACCAGGCCAGGCTTACACCTGGTATGAAAATGCCCATGAATATCGACTCACGCCGTGGGAAAACGATCCGATCAGCGATCGTTCCGGTGAAGCGTATTATCTGCGTGATGAAGAAAGTGGGTTGGTATGGTCGCCCACCACGCTGCCGGTATGTGGAACGGGGCGTTATCTCACCCGCCACGGTTTTGGTTACAGTGTTTTTGCTCATCGAGAAACCGGTATCGACACCGAACTCACAGTGCTGGTGGCGGAACATGCCCCATTAAAAATCGCCATCCTGACGCTCAGTAATACCTCGGGGCGTACCCGTAAAATCTCAGTGACGGGTTATGTTGAATGGGCGTTGGGTGAATCCCGCAGTAAATCGGCTATGCATGTTGTCACCCGGGCATCCAGCACCCGACTAGGCTGCGGCGTGTTGGCGAATAATTTCTACAGTAGCAACGGTTCAGAACGGACGGCCTTCTTTGCGGTGACTGGTGTGCATTGTTCGGTCACGGGGGACAGGCGGGAATTTTTGGGACGTAACGGTTCGCAAAGCGACCCTGCGGCGATGAAACTGCGGACGTTATCAGATAAAACTGGCGCAGGGCTCGACCCGTGTGGCGCGGTGCAGTCAGCCACCACCCTGATTGATGGCGATCAGCGGAGCTTTATCTTTGTGCTGGGGATTGGGCAAAATCCGCAGGAAGCGGAATCGATGATTAACCAGTATATGAGCGAGGAGGCGGCCCGTGCAGAACTGGCGAATGTGCATCGTTACTGGCACCAAATGCTGGATAAAATCGTCGTTTCAACTCCCGACCCCGCAGTCAATTTACTGGCTAACGGTTGGTTGCTTTACCAGACCATTGCGTGCCGCATTATGGCGCGTAGCGGTTACTACCAGTCCGGCGGGGCGTTTGGTTTCCGCGATCAGCTGCAAGATACTCTCGCCCTGAGCCATGCCGCCCCCGAGCGGTTGCGCGACCAAATTTTGCTCTGTGCGTCACGGCAGTTTGTCGAAGGCGATGTGCAACACTGGTGGCATCCGCCATTGGGTAATGGTGTGCGCACCCGTTGTTCTGATGATTTCCTTTGGCTGCCGCTTGCCATCTGCCATTACGTAGAAACCACCGGCGACATCGGCTTGCTTGAGCATCGTTTGCCCTATCTGGAAGGGCGCGAATTACTGGCAGGGGAAGAGTCGGCTTATGAACAACCAGTCATCAGCACCTTTGAAGAGTCGCTGTGGGAGCATGGCGTAAAAGCCATTCGGAATGGCCTGCGTTTTGGTCAGCATGGTTTGCCTTTAATGGGCGCGGGTGACTGGAACGATGGCATGAACCTGGTTGGGCTGGAAGGCAAGGGCGAAAGCGTGTGGCTCGGCTTCTTCCTCTACGATGTCATGCAGCGTTTTGCGAAACTTGCTGAACAAATCAATGAGCACGATATCGCCACGTTATGTCGGGCAGAAGCGGTGAAATTACACAAAAACCTCGAAGCTAACGGTTGGGACGGTGCCTGGTATCGCCGTGGGTATTTTGATGGCGGGGAAACGTTAGGTTCGCAAAATGCCAATGAGTGCCAGATAGATGCCATCGCCCAGAGTTGGTCGGTGTTATCCGGTGCAGGAAGTGCCGAACGTTGTACGCAAGCGATGCAAGCGCTGGATTCCCGTCTGGTGGATACCGAAGCAGGGTTGATTAAATTGCTCACCCCGCCGTTTAACGGTAATGGGCCAAATCCGGGTTACATTCAGGGCTACTTACCCGGCGTGCGCGAAAATGGCGGGCAATACACCCACGGTGCTATTTGGGCGGTGATGGCCTTTGCTCGCAGCGGCAATATTGAACGCGCCTGGCAACTGTGGTCGATGATAAACCCTATCAATCACAGCCTGACGCCGGATGCGGCTGAGCGCTATAAAGTTGAACCGTACGTCATGACAGCGGACATTTATAGTGTTGCACCTCACACCGGGCGCGGAGGCTGGAGTTGGTATACCGGTTCGGCGGGTTGGGCTTACCGGTTAATTGTCGAAACACTGTTGGGTATTGAGCGCCACGGCGACTCAATCACTGTGCACACTTTACTGCCGAGTGACTGGCCATCTGTCAGCCTTGTTTATCAGCACGGCTCCAGTCATTTCCGCATCAACGTCCAGCGCAGTGAGGGGGAATACCGGGTGATGCTGGATGGAGTTGAGCTTTCGGGAGATGCCATCCCGCTGTTGGATGACGGGCAAAGTCACGATGTAGAGATTTGGCTGGGGACGGTTTCATGACGGCCCCCAGGCCTGAAGATGCCAGCCATTTTCAGTTATTGATAACCGATCAGTTAATTTCAGATTCTGTAGAAATACGGCATCGTGCGAAACCACGACTAAAGCGCCATGGTAGCCACAAAGCATGGTTTCCAGCGCCTGAATTGAGGTTAAATCCAGGTGGTTACTGGGTTCATCAAGCAACAGGAGTTGTGGAACAGGGTCGGCATACAGCACACAGGCTAACGCGGCTTTCAGACGTTCGCCACCGCTTAACAACCCGCAGGCAGTATGAATTTTATCGGCATCAAGACCCAATTGCGCCAGCCGCATGCGTAAATCAGCTTCACCAGCGCTGTGATTGGCCTCCAGCATCTGTTCCAGCACAGTACGTTGTGGATCGAGATTTGAGAGATGTTGATCAAGCCAGGCGTGACTATGCGTGACACGTGATTCTCCGGCCAATGGCTGAAGTGTTCCTGCCAGCACTTTGAGGAATGTCGACTTACCACTTCCGTTATCACCCACAACGCCGATGCGTTGCTGGGCGGTAATTGTCAGATTCAACGGAGTTGTGTTATCCACGAAGGGCAGTTGAACCTCGTTAAGCCCGGCAACCTGGCGCTTAGCCGGTGAATTTACCCCCAGGGAGTGCAGTACGATAAAGGCATTTACCTCTACCTGCGACGCGGCTTCCTTCACCCGTTTATCAAGTGATAACTGTGCGGCAAGATGTTGTTGGTTCAGTTTCCCCGCAGAAGCTTCACTGCGTTGTTTCTGCCCGCCAAGTAAAATGTTGGCTTGATTGGCTTCTCGCCCTTGTCGGTTGCCACGCGATTGCCGCTTCTCAAGGCGCTCCTTCTGCTCACGAAGGGCTTTTTGTTCGCGCTGACGTTCACGTTTACGTTGTTCCAGCAGTTGCAGGGCATTTTGCGTTTCTAGCGCCTTTTGCTGCGCGTAAAACGAATAGTTACCGCCATAACGACTTAAACCAGTCGAGGACAGTTCAACAATTCGCTGCATCGATTCCAGAAGCTCGCGATCGTGGCTCACCACCACCAACCCACCGTTCCAGCGTTGCAATTGGTTAATCAACGCCCGCCGCCAGTGGCTGTCGATATGGTTACTTGGCTCATCAAGAATTAAAAAATCAGCTTCCGACAACCAGGCACCTGTTAGTGAGACACGCATCGCTTCACCGCCGCTTAACTGGCTGACCGGAGTTGATGCGTCAAGATGCCCAAGCCCAGCTCTTTCCAGCTCATGATGCAATTGCTGACGGATATCCCAATGATGGCCGACGATATCAAAATCGAGCACAGACACGCTGCCCATTTCGATGCGTTCCAGCGCCTCTATCGTTATGCGTACGCCTGCAAGATCCGCAACGGTCGTGTGCAATGGATAGACAATCTGTTGGGCCAGATACCAGGTAACGCCAGAACGGGTACAGCGCCCGGACGACGGCGCAAGTTGCCCGGCTAAAATCTGCGTGAGAACGCTCTTGCCCACACCGTTTCGCCCAACAAGGCCAGTACGACGAGTGTCAAAAGTTTCAGTGAGTTGTGAGAACAGCGGTGTGCCGTCAGGTAAGGTGAAATCAACGCATTCAAGCGCGATATAAGTATTCGTCATGGGGTACTCCATAGATGCCTGAAACTGACCCGAACAAACGGGGCAATAAAATTGGCCGTCAAACAGACGGCAGCATCAATGGCGCATTGGCGGAATACCTATAGAGAAGAGATGAAGTGAGTCATTTTAAATCAGGTGAACCTAAATGTCCTCGCGTTTCTTCCAGATGGCTTCTTCAAGAGAGGGAGCATGTGCTGCTCGAGCAAGTTTTGGCAGTGCACGGATTAATTGTTTCTCAGCGCTGTAGGTGTCTGAGAGTAAATGTTTAAATAGCTCTTCGAGCGTTTTGATTTGCATAATCATCTCTCCACATATGAGTATCAATAAATAATCATTTAAAAAACAAACTATGACTATTAATAATAGCTCCATAGGAAGAGATTAAATTAAACATTCCCATTAACCGTACAAATGCCGTTAAAATCACATCAAGAAATTTGCTCTTCGACGGGCAGGGTCTTGGTTTTACTGCTGGAGTAAATAAAGAACAGCGCTATTCCCAGGCAGACGACGGCACCAAGGCGAGTCAGTGAGAAGTGAATCGTTTGATTCCCCAACCAGCCAAAATTATCAATGAACATGCTCATTGCCAACTGACCAAAGATGACGGCGACTGTCGCAACCGCGGCACCAATACGCTGTACAGCTAGCACCATAATGACGATGTAAGGAACCCCACAAAGTGCCCCAAGCAACTGCCATTTCGGTACATCCAGCAAGGTGACCGCATGTTTTTGTTCGAAGAAGAAAATGAGTAGCGCCGTCACCAACGCACCCACCGAAAAGGTCAGAAAAGCACTGCGGAACACCCCCACGTTACTCCCCAACTTACCACCGATCGCCGCCTGCATACTCAGAACCGCACCGCCAACCACTGCCAAAATGATCATTAATACATTCACAAGTTCACCTTAGCCTTTTGCCACGAGAATCAGAGCAGCAATAATAAAAATCAGCGCAATAATACGTCTGTTGTCAATTTTCCGATGAGACGTGCCAAACAGGCCATAGTGGTCAATCACCAGACTCTTGAAGACCTGTCCTGCCAGTATGCCAATCATCGTCATCGCAATACCAATAATGGGAACCGCCACAGTCAGAATGACGACGTATATTGGGCCCAGAATGCCCCCCAGCAGAGTCCATGAGGGCTGGGTAAAGAATGAAGGGCTGTTTCGTGGACTAAAGAACAGCATCAACAGGAATGTCAGCGCGGCACCCACTCCGAAAATACTGAATGTTGCCCATAAATCACCCACTTCACTCCCCAGTGGCCCTAACAATCCGGCTTCTACGGATAATCCCATCCCGCCTGCCACGACGAGTAATATAAATAAAAGCTGCATACAACAGTCTCCCGTGTTTTAGGCGGGTGATCCTATAGCAGTGTTGAATAATGAAAAACGGTATAATCTGAGAAACACCTTTGCAGGAATCGAGATAATGTATGATCCAAGCGCCTTAAACTTTCGGGCACTGTTATTTTTCATTGGTGTCTTTGATGAACAGAACTTTTCAGCCGTTGCCAGGCGAGAAGGGGTCTCTGCATCCATGGTATCGCGCGTCATCCTTCAGCTGGAAGATACACTGGGTCAGCAGCTTTTTTATCGCAATACCCGGGCAGTCATTCCTACAGAAGCTGGCAGGTTATTCATCGACTATGCCCGAACCATGACAGAACAACTCAGTGAAGCTCGCACAGAAATGCTGGACCGATCCCTTGAACCCGCAGGGCTGATAAGGATTAACGCACCGGTGTTTTTCGGGCAGCGCCATATTGCGCCCTGGTTGGCAGAACTGTCTGTCCGTTATCCACGACTATTGATTGAATTGACGCAGACTGATGACTATATCGACCCGCATCGGGAAGCCTCGGATATCATTTTTAGAATTGGCACGCTAACGGATTCTTCCTTCCATGCCCGCATTTTCGGGACTCAGCGTTATCATCTGGTTGCCTCACCGAGCTATATCAAAAAACACGGAAAGCCGGAATTGCCAGCCGACCTGAATCATCATAAATGCCTGGTTTACAAAGGCTC
Source organism: Buttiauxella sp. (assembly GCA_035271785.1). Classification (GTDB taxonomy): domain Bacteria; phylum Pseudomonadota; class Gammaproteobacteria; order Enterobacterales; family Enterobacteriaceae; genus Buttiauxella. The sequence continues at coordinate 12,817 of DATERH010000317.1, read as the reverse complement.
ATCAGGCCCTAACCGATGGTTGTTCAGAGAGCCCGGTAGCATTTGGACTCACTATCCGGTTACCGGTTTACTGACATCCAACAATGCTGAGTCTTTACTGACCTGCGCACTGGGAGGCATGGGAATGGTGCTGTTTCCTGATTGGCTGATAGGTGACAGCATCAAGAAAGGTGAGCTGATCAGATTGATGGGGGGATTTGAGGCCGCGATTAATACCGAGCCACAGCACATTGCCGTCATCTATCCCAACGCGCGCCATCCTCCGCTGAACGTACGCGCCATCATTGATTACTTTGTCGAAGTTTACGGTACGCCGCTTTACTGGCAGTTTGACTGATGTTACTCATTTTTTAAAATGTTAGAGATCTTGCCGCCGGGCAAAAACTTCGCTGAACCAGTCGATAAATACCCTGACTTTAGGTGAAAGATAACGTCTGTCCGGATACAGGATTGATACTGGTTTCTTGACCGTGGCGTAAGGCACCAGTATTTCGATGAGCCTGCCTGAGTTGATATGCGGTTCCACAGCTGTGATCGCTGAAAAACGGTGAAGTTGAAGGCAAATTAAACCTGAAGCCAGTGGGGCTGGCGATGGCCAACGAAACCAACCTTATCCTGTCGTCTGACGAAATGCTCAAAGCTGTCGATTATCAGGTGAAACGAATCGTACCGGTACATGAGCAGCGTCTGACTGAAGTCTTCCCGAGCCGGATGACTGAGGCCGGCCTGTTTATTGCTGAAATCACCAAAGCAGATGACCAGTTATCTCAGGTGGTTTAATATTTCCCAGTGAAAATACTATCCGGAGTCTGTCATACAGCTCCGGATTTTTCTGTTTCTGTAGCTGTCTCATTATGTGTAACTTCAGGATATTGCTTTGAATATTATAGAAATAATCATGGCTTCAGGCCGTTCAGCTGTTGATATTGCTCTCTATACGCTGATACCCATTATGGTCGTCATGATGGTCATTATGAAATACCTGGAGTCAGTGAAGATCCTGGCAAAAATCATCAATGTTACCGCTCCACTGCTGAAACCGTTTGGGCTGTCGGGGCTCAGCCTTTTTGCGTTGATCCAACTAAATTTCGTCAGCTTTGCGGCACCCGTGGCCACACTGGCCATGATGGATAAAAAAGGGGTATCTGACCGTCATTTGGCAGCAACACTTGCCATGTTGTATGCAATGGGTCAGGCAAATGTCCTGTATCCGCTGACCCCCCATGGTTTGAGCTGGGGAATCACTACGCTCATCTCTATTTTAGGCGGGCTGGTGGCCGGCGCGATCACCTGGTATGGATTTGCCAGAAATCTTTCGCACAAAGAGGTGATCTCGGTTGAAGATGCCGAAGTTCACTCGCCACAGAAGCAGGGGTTGCTCACCATCATTAATACTGCGGGTGCGGACTCTATCCGTCTGGCGCTTGGCGCAGTCCCCATGCTGCTTTTGTCACTGACCGTCGTCGGCATACTGAAATCTGCTGGCTTTATCACCTACCTTGAACAAATTCTGTCTCCGGTGCTGCATGCTGTACACATTCCCACGGTACTGATTATGCCCGCTCTGGTAAAATGTTTGGCTGGGGGAACCGCTTATCTGGGGGTTGTCACAGAGCTGCTGCAAAGTGGCAAGCTTGATGCACAGACGCTGAATGCTTCCGCAGGCTGGTTTATACAGACACTGGATCTGCCGGGACTGGGGATTATGCTGGGAGCCGGGTTTAGGGTGGCCCGCGTAGCCCGCTTTGCCATACTTGGTGCGCTGGTTGGCATTGCTGTCAGGACCGTTTTGCATATCGTAATTTTTTAATACATTGAATTGCTGCCGGTTGACGTCATCTATTTCAATGCCGTGCTCAAGCCGCTCGTGATAATGCTGTTGCAGTGACGGCATCTACGCCTGCAACATGCAGATGTTGGCATGAATGTTGGCATGAATGTTGGCATGAATGTTGGCGTAAATAGCTATGGCTGAATAACGGCATGACATTTCTCTTATTAATAATAAAAATAATTCATTGCAAGATCTATAACGCCATTTATTTTCACTCTAATGACATAAATTAGCTTTGCATATCTAAAAGCCGCATAAGGCGAGTGGGTGTGCAAACAACATGTTATTGATAAGTGGTTGTTTACTTTTTTCTTGTTATATCAAACAGAAATATATTCCGCATGTATTCACACTCCTGATGAAACTGTTGCTTTGGGAATAATATATTCCAATAAATCATTTATTAATGGCAAGAAACAGCCTCAGGATTAAATGGTCAGGTTAAAAGAATGAAGTCCACATCATGAGTGTAAGACATGATGTGGCGTAATTATTCAATTATTTAAAGGAAAGATAATGGATTTACTACGAGGTAAGAAAATTTCATTTTCACTGAAACAATCGGGGCTATCCCTGGTGTTGTTAAGTGCCATGCTGGGTTCGGTTAATGCCAGAGCCGAGGGGACCATCAGCATTGCACAACAGTTCGGAATCGGTTATCTGCTGTTGGACGTTGTGCGAGATAACCATCTGATTGAAAAGCATGGCAAGGAAGAAGGGTTGAATATCAAGGTGGAATGGCGGACGTTGTCAGGTGCCACGGGAATGAACGAGGCACTCCTTTCTGGGGCAATTGATGTGGTTGCGGCGGGAGCTCCACCAGTACTGACACTCTGGGACCGTACTAAAGGGAAGCAGAACGTTAAGGCTATCGCAGCCTTAGGGTCAATGCCAAATTTTCTGCTCAGCAACAACCCGGACGTGAAAAGTGTCAAAGATCTGAGCAGCAAAGATCGTATCGCAGTACCTGCTGCTGGCGTGGGGTTTCAGTCGCGTACATTGCAGATTGAATCAGCACGTCTGTTAGGGAATAACAACTATAAGAAATTTGATGATATTACGGTCAGTCTTCCACATCCTGATGCCAGCGCAGCATTGATTGCCGGAGGTTCTGAACTGACCGCGCACTTCTCCAGCCCCCCATATCAATATCAGGCTCTGGAACATGCCAATATCCATAAAATTTTAAGTTCCTATGATGTATTAGGTGGGCCAGGAACATTTAATCTTCTGTATACCACAGAGAAATTTCATGATGAGAACCCAAAAACCTATCGCGCATTTTTCGATGCTTTAGCTGAAGCTGAAAAAATTGTTAAAGCGGATAAAGCCGCTGCGGCACAAACCTATATTCGCGTTCAGAAATCAAAATTACCGGTAGCGTTTATACAGAAAATGATCGAGGACCCGGAAAACGATTTCACTATTACGCCACAGCGAACTTTTATTTATGCTGACAAGCTTTATCAGTTGGGTGTGTTGAAAAACAAAGCTGAATCCTGGAAAGATTATTTCTTCAGTGAAGCGTATACCTTACCGGGGAGTTAATATGTCTACTATATCTATTGGATTACCGCCACCTCTGCTTCAGGTTGAAGGTGTTAATTTACAATATCGAACCCGTGAGCTGCGAGTACAAGCAACTCATGACGTCAGCTTTAATGTCTGGCCTGCTGACCGTTTCGTATTACTCGGGCCGTCTGGTTGTGGTAAATCCAGTTTGTTAAAAGCAATTGGCGGCTTTCTGGCGCCAGTGTCCGGTGCAATACGGCTCGCGGGAAAAGAAGTAAGCGGCCCCGGGCCTGACCGTATGATGGTCTTTCAAGAGTTTGACCAGCTACTGCCATGGAAAACGGTTTTGGAAAATATTGCATTCCCGTTGATAGCCAGCCGCAAAGCAGGGCGCGCAGAGGCGCAAGAGCGTGCAGAGTATTTTCTGCACAAAGTCGGACTGGGGGCTTTCCGTAACGCCTACCCGCATACGTTGTCCGGTGGTATGAAACAAAGAGTCGCGATTGCCCGCGCTCTGGTGCTCCAGCCAAAGGTATTGCTGATGGATGAACCCTTTGCTGCGTTGGATGCGCTAACCCGGCGAAAAATGCAGGAGGAATTGCTGAATTTGTGGGAGGACGTGCGTTTCACATTGCTTTTTGTGACGCATTCCATAGAAGAAGCATTAATAGTCGGGAGCCGTGTTTTATTGCTCTCCCCGCATCCGGGAAGGGTCAAAGCTGAACTGAATTGTCATCAGTACTCACTTGCGGACTCAGGCGGGGATTCCTTTCAGGCAGACGTTTCCCGTATTCATCATTTGTTATTTCCGCAAACTTCTTCGCCAAACTTGATATCTCAGAATCCTTCTCAAGGAAAACATTATGAGCAGCCAACCCCCCATCCGACCCGAGTATCAGCGTGAGCTGGAGCCCTTAGAGGCGCTCACCCTTACCGAAGCGTTACCCCTGTTCACAAGGTTATTCAATCAAACCTGGTTGCGTAAGTCTCTGTTGTTACTAATTTTAATCGGAGTGTGGGAAATAGCAGCTCGTTGGCAAAATAATGACCTGATGTTTCCTGGTTTTTGGCAAACATTTATGGCATTTCAACAGGATATTGCCAGTGGAGAACTGCCACAGCGGGCATGGCTCTCGGTGAGTTTATTACTCAAAGGATATTTGCTGGGGATCTTGCTGGCACTACTTGTCAGTGCATTAGCCATCTCAACGCGAATGGGTCGTGATTTGCTGAGCACGCTTACCGCAATGCTAAACCCATTGCCTGCTATTGCGCTATTACCGCTGGCACTACTCTGGTTCGGCTTAGGTAACGCCAGTCTGGTATTTGTCATTGTGCATTCGGTGATGTGGCCGATGGCACTGAATACCTGGTCCGGTTTCCTCGGCGTTTCCAATACCTTAAAAATGACGGGCCGTAACTATGGCCTGACGGGCTGGCGTTATGTGTTGTGGATACTTATCCCCGCGGCGTTGCCCGCTATTCTTTCGGGTTTGAAAATTGGTTGGGCATTCGCCTGGAGAACACTCATTGCTGCGGAATTGGTATTTGGTGCTTCGAGTGGAAGCGGCGGGCTAGGTTGGTACATCTTCCAGAACCGCAATGAGATGTACACCGATCGGGTTTTCGCCGGGTTGGTAATGGTGACGACGATCGGTCTTTTGGTTGAGGGGCTGGTGTTTGCAACCCTTGAAAGACTGACGATAAAACGCTGGGGTATGCAGAATTGAATATGCTGGCTTCTTTCGTCTACAGGGAGAATAAAATTTATGATATCGATTAAAACTGCCGAAAATCGCCAAAAATCTATTCGTGGGAGCTGGTGCAGGTACTCTTTGCCCAACCTTACTGCCGGATTGAAAACCTGGTGGGGAGCGGCATAGCCAAACGCCAAACAGCATCAACCTATCTCAAGCAACTGCTGGAGGTTGGCGTGCTGGAAGAGATGGCGGCAGGGAAAGAAAAACTCTACCTGAAACACGCCTGTTGAAGGAATTAAACGACTAATGGCGCCCCTGGCTGATACGCCCGCGCATCCTATTTTAAGCGCTGCAAGATCAGGACATCATTTGCCCATCACGCCACCATATGGTTATAATAAAAATACCATCTGGAGGTGCTTATGAAAGTTTTCACACCCACTACATCAGCTAACGAACCGGACAATCTGTGGAAACATGTCGGCCTCAACGTGTCCGATGGTGTCATGCTGATTGGCGAAATTGATAAAGGTCTGGAAGGGCAAGTGGCCAGCCGTATTGTGTCGTGGGCCCACATCACCCAGGCTGATCTGCGGCGCATGACCGGTATTCCCGGCACGACATTCAACCGTAACAGTAAGACACGGTTCACCCCGGCGCAGAGTGAGCGTCTGGTGCGCTTCATCCGTGTGTTGGATAAAGCCGTGGATTTGTTTGAAGGTGATAAAGCGGCGGCCCAGCAATGGTTGAATGAACCCAGCCGGGCGCTGGGATGGAAAAAACCCGCCGATTTGCTGGCTTCTGAATCCGGAGCCTGGGAAGTGATGAAGCTGATCACCCGTCTTGAGCACGGGGTGTATTCCTGAAACTTTGGCGTTTAACGAAAACCCGCTACCTGATGACTGCCTGGACAGGGCAGGGAGCGAAAGAAGCGGGTGGCCGCTGGAACAGTGTTGGCACTGCGATGGTGTACACCTCGGAAGCGGCTTCACTGACCATGCTGGAAACCCTTGTCCATCTCCATGCAGCTAATCTGCTTGATTCCTTCACCTTGCTTTCTGTAGAAGTGCCAAATGAACTTATCCAGGAAATTAAACGTGAGAGCCTGCCGGATAACTGGATGGCTTCAGAAGCGCCATCCGTGCTGGCAGAAATGGGGGATCAGTGGACAAGAAGCGGTGAGGCGGTGGCCCTTCGAATTCCCAGTGCGCTGTCACCGGTGGAATATAATTTTCTGCTCAATCCGGCACATCCTGAATACCCACTGATTGTCCGGGACGCTGTCACAGTTCATTTCCAGTTTGACGAACGACTGAAATAAATCCTATCTGCTGAGTACATCAAAAGTTCACTAACGTCCTGAATTATCTTGAGACGGTTAAATTCATCCAAAGTGAAAAACTGCGCTGCGAAAGCCGTCGTGGTAATTTAAATCGCCAGTTTTTTACCGGCTATAATGAACATTTAACGCCACAACGGAAACGGGATATGACTGTAGAAATGAATAAGCAGATAATGACGAAGTTTGTAACATTTATTAACTCAGCAAGCGAAAGCCTCGCAAAAGAGCTTATTGCGCCAGATGCTGTTTTCCATGTTCCGGGCCGCTTGCAACCTTTAACCGGCCCTGATGGTTATCTTGAAGTTATTGGGATGATGCGTTCCGGATTCCCGGACATACAATGGACGCTTGACGAAATGGTTGCAGAAAACGACAAGGTTGCTGCACGCTTCACTATGCGCGGTACCCATCAGGGGCAATTCTTTGGTGTGCCTGCAACAGGAAAAACTATCGCAGTTCAGGCGGTTAATTTCTATCGCTTTTCAGAGGGCAAAATTGTCGAAGAACGCGGGCAACCTGACCTATTAAACCTGCTCCAACAAATAGGTGGCATACCTGCCTGACACCTATTAATATCCATTTTTCGCTCATGGCTATCCCTGTTCTCTACTGTGGATGGCTATGTGCCTGCCAGACACAGTCCTACCTGAATATTGTCATACCGCACAAAATGCCCAGTCCTCATCCTTGTTCTGACAATAATTTTAATCTACGCTTTTATCTGTTGCACTAGATAATCAATGGGCAGATAAATGTGTTGAATATGAACAAGTCGTCAAGACAGGAAATAGGGACACAGCTTTCTTTCGCGCTCTATGGCGCAGCGAGCCGTATGAACCGGCTGCATAAGCCTTATCTGGATCCACTAGGACTCACTTTTCCGCAGTATCTGGTGATGCTGGAATTGTTTAACGGCACTCCGCGCACGGTGGGCGATATCGGGAGTAAGCTCGGTATGGATACAGGAACCATCACGCCCGTACTCAAACGTCTTGAAACTGCCGGTCGCATTATTCGTACCCGGGACAGCTCTGATGAAAGACGGGTGCTCATTACCCTGACTGATGAAGGGAGTGAGCTACAGGGAGAGCTGTGGCGTATAACGGATAGCATCAAATCAGCCTGTCAGTTATCGGATGCAAAGCTCGAAGAGTTGCGAGATACCCTGAATGATTTAGCCCATCCGGCTGACCACTAATCATTTTCGATTTAAACGGAGATACTGGTATGAACATAGGCATTATTGGCGCCGGAAATATTGGCGCGACGCTGGCTCAGAAGCTCTCTGGTCAGGGCCACACCGTTAAACTGGCGAACTCAAGAGATCCGAGCACGATTGCAGAGTTGGCACGAATGATGGGTGCGGTAGCGGTTGAACGTCAGGAGGCCGTTCGCGAAGTGGACGTAGTCATCCTTTCCACGCCTTTTGATAAGCATGCAGAGCTGAAAGCGCTCTTAAGTGGCGTCCCGGAAAGCGTTATTGTCATTGATACGTCCAATTACTACCCCTTCCGTGACGGGGACATTGAAGACATCCGTAATGGCAAACCTGAAAGCGTTTACGCCAGTGAAATACTTCAACGTCCTGTGATTAAAGCCTGGAATGCGGTGCTGGCCATGACACTGCAAGAGAAAGGGCGGGCTGTCGGTTATGCATCACGTATCGCTATTCCTGTTGCTGGTGACAATCCGGCAGCAAAATCTGTCACGCTGGATCTGGTTAGTCAGACCGGATTCGACGCAGTTGATGGTGGTACGCTCAGCGAATCATGGCGTCAACAACCGGGCACTCCGGCGTATTGCACAGAACTTAAAGCAGAAGAGCTTAAAACGGCTCTGCAGGTTGCGGATAAAGCCCGCGCCCCCCTAAACAGGGATGCATTAATCAGGGAGTTTATGTCTGCGGGAGAACAGCTTACTCACGACGCTATTGTCGGGCGCAACCGGGCGGTTACGGCTTGAGTTAATGAGGAATAAAGAGATAGGTTCAGGCTCCCTGGCTAAAAAAAGTGCAGCAGAAGGAACGTTGGAACCTATTTCAATTCCGGTAGCGGGCAATATCGAAGAGCATAAAAGGTTAGGATACGACGGTATTATTTTTCTGAATCATTGATGCAACATTCATCCTGCAAGTACTGGATGATACTTTCCAGTACATCATACTGAGCAACGCACATCAGAGTCCGACTTTCCCTATTTTGCTGGATCAGGCCAACAGAGACTAACGCTGAGATATGATGGCTTAATGTAGATCCAGGGATATCTAACTGCTTTTGAAGTTCTCCTACAGGCAACCCCGTGTTACCGGCTTTGACCAGATGCTTAAAAATAAACAGGCGAGTAGGATGCCCCAATTCTTTCAATGCCTTAGCGACCATTTCCAGTTGCATAGTCTTACCTCTCTGCTGTTAATATTTCGATAATAACAGAAATATCTTTTGCCCCACAATTCATTTCGAATATACTAGAATTATAGTTATATAATTGTAAGGGTTTCTAAGATGAACAATGGATTAACCATGCTAACCGATGCCTCAAAGATGTTTCTTTTTCTGGCCGCAGAGCTGTCGCTGTTGTTTCTGGCTATAAGCTTGGGCGTCAATTTAATACGTCAAAAAATTCCTGATAGTAAAATCCAGATGATGCTGGGTGCTCGTAAGGGAAGGGGATATATCATTGCTGCCTTGCTGGGTGCGATCACCCCATTTTGTAGTTGTTCGACTATTCCCATGCTGCGTGGATTACTGTCAGCCAGAGCAGGTTTCGGACCGACACTGACATTCCTGTTTATCTCACCTTTGCTCAATCCCATTATTGTTGGATTAATGTGGGCAACTTTCGGATTGAAAATTACTCTGCTGTATATCGTTATCGCAGCACTCGTGTCGGTGATGGCAAGCGTTATATTGAGTAAGTTCGGCTTTGAACGACATGTGATAAATGCTAAAGAGGTCAGCGGAAAATCATGTTCAACAAACTGTTCTACGACAGAAACAAAGGTTCAGGTTGCCACTTGCTGTGGCATTACCCCAAAGCCATCAATCCAGGTGTGTTGCGGCACTCAATCCGTTAAAACAGATAGTTCATGTTGTACCAGCGGTAGTAGCGAAGTATCAGCAAAACCACGGGCGATAGCACTGGCCTGGCAGGAAGCATGGAAACAGTTCAGGGAGGTATTTCCTTATCTGCTGGTCGGTGTCCTGATTGGTTCCTTAATTTATGGTTTTGTGCCGACCGAATGGATTGTTAAACATGCCGGCGGTGATAACGTATTCGCTATCCCATTGAGTGCCATCGTTGGTATCCCTCTATATATAAGAGCAGAAGCAGTCATCCCACTGGCTTCAGCATTAGTGGCTAAAGGGATGGGAACTGGCGCAGTGATGGCGCTGATTATAGGAAGTGCTGGAGCCAGCCTGACAGAGGTTATCTTGCTTAAATCCATGTTCAGAACACCGATGATAATTGCATTCCTGATAGTGATTTTAGGCATGGCAGTGATGATGGGATATCTGACGCAATTACTTTTCTAGCGGGAATAAACCAGGGAGTGCTAAGTTTTGTTTATAGCGGCCTCAGAAGCGATTTGATCGTCTGACAATCGAAGACACGCAAACAACAGAACAGCGAACCCGGATAAGCCTTATGATGATGCCACTGGAGTCAGATCCTGCCTTACCTTACTTTGGTGCGCATAATGTATATTATGTTAAAAAGCCTGTAATGGTTAATAACTTCATGAACAGATCAAAATCAGTGCTTTAGAAACAACCCCACTCACTTACTTCATACCAGACCAAACAAATGTGTTCACGTTAAATACGTACTACGTTTGAGTCGGTAATTAAGATTGGCTTTGAGCAGAACGCGCACCACTCACGCGGGGCATCACTTCTTTCATCAGTTCGATAAATTTACGCAGGCGTGCCGGATAATAACTCGCGTATGGATAAAGCAGATAAACGGGTAACGGTGCAGCCTGCCAGTCGGGCAATACGTGCTGCAACGCTCCTTGTTCCAGATCCTCTTGTACCACCCAGGAAGAAACCATCCCTACGCCCACTCCACTGATAGCAGCATTGCGCACCGCGTACAGGCTGTCGGAACTCAGTCTTGGCGCGATGTCAAAGCGTGCAAGTTCGCCACTATGAATATGATTTAACGTCACTTCATTGCGATAGAAACTGCTCAAAGCAACCCACGGGAGTTTTGCTAAATCATCTGCATCCTTCACCGTAACTTGGCTTGCGAGCAACGACGGCGCAGCAACCACAATGCGCGGTACTTCGGCCAGAAGTATAGCCACCACTGAAGGGTCAGTAATCGCGCCGACGTGAATCGCGCAATCAATGCCTTCGGGGATAAAATCCGGGGAACGATCGTTAAGCACCCACTCAATATTGATATGCGGGTAGCGCTGCAAGTAATCAGCAAGCGGCTTGATAAGCTGATCTTGGCCGAACGCATGCGGCGCGCGAACACGCAGCACACCAACCGGATCATCACGCACGCTGCTGGCTTCATCTTCCAGAATCTGCCAGTTTTCAATCAACTTGCGCGCATGCTGATAACAACGTTCGCCGTCGTCGGTGAGTTTCATGCTATGTGTGGTTCGCTGAATCAACTTCACGCCTAGCAATTGCTCAAGGTTTTGCAAGCGGCGGCTAATAGTCGGTTGGGTGGTTTCCAGTTGCACGGCAGCCGCTGAAAGACTGCCGCTCTCAACGATACGCACGAAAGTTTGCAATATGGCTATACGATCGCCAGTGGGATTAAAGTTTTTGTTCATACATAAAGTGTATAACAGTTTTACCCCGTCAGGGGCTACAGCCAGAAGTGAATATCGATAAAAATGGCCGCACTTTCCCGTTCATAAGCACTTAAAGGAGCGCGTCATGAGCCAACTTTCCACAGCCAGAACATTTGCCACCGGCAGCATGCTATCAGGTAAAATTGTTTTCCTACTTGCTCTCGGAGCGGGTCTGAGCGTCGCATCAATTTATTACAGCCAACCGATGCTCGGCATTATCAGTAACACGTTTCATGCGAGTGTTGCGGATGTTGGCCTGGTGCCGACACTGACACAAATCGGTTATGCGCTTGGCATTCTGTTCCTTGCCCCGCTGGGCGACCGCTTTGATCGCCGCCGCATCATACTGGTTAAAGGCACCCTGCTTTCGCTCACTTTGCTGTTGTGTGGATTTGCCTCTTCCTGGCATGTGTTGTTATTCAGCAGTCTGGCGATTGGGTTGGTGGCGACCGTAGCGCAGGATATTATTCCCGCCGCCGCAACGCTGGCTTGCGAAAACCGCCGGGGAAAAACCGTCGGCATGGTGATGACAGGACTACTGACGGGCATTCTGCTTTCACGCGTGTTTAGTGGCGTGGTGGCGCAATGGTTTGGTTGGCGCAGTGTGTACGCGATTGCTGCGGGCGGAGTCTGGATTGTGACGCTCACCCTCTGGTACGTGCTGCCCACTTTTAAACCAGAAACAACGCTGCGCTACCCGGCATTGTTACGCTCGCTGGGTAAACTGTGGATGGACTACCCTGCTCTGCGTCGTGCCGCTCTGGCGCAAGGGTTACTGTCGATTGCCTTCAGCGCTTTCTGGATTCGATTAACCACTCGATCAGGTAAATAAATAGAGTGAATGGTTGCCGCACTGGGGCAGCCATTCACATTTATTCTTTTCATCGGGGATTGAATATTGATGAGGTAATAAACTTGCCTATTTGCAGAATATGATTAATACAACTTTATAGTGAGTTACTCATGCTTTTTTTATGTCACCCCCTCGGTAAAAACTAACTTTAAGATAACTTGAAGTGTAAAGAAGTGAAAATACGCTGCATCCCCCTGGGTAATAGGAATTTTTCTTGTTTGAACCGCCTCGAAAAATCATACAAATTACAACCTTTAACAATCCAAATAAATATCATATTTATCAAAAAGATAAAACATAACCTTTTGTTACACCCTCCCCCTTAATTAAGTATTCCCACACTTCACCCAAGTAATAAAAACCAGTATTTGAAAAAATCCATCAGATAATGGATATAAATTCAATTTTCATAAAAAAGTATGAGTGAAGTAATTCCAAGAAAAACCATAGTTATGATCATGACAAATGTAACACGAGGTAAATAAACTTATCCTGCTAAGGATTGTACAAGGAGAATTACTCAAACAGGTCGTCGATATTTTATTTTATCATTATCTTAAATGGACCTTAGCTCTGTAATAGAAAACATATAACTCATTTCATGAGAACGGTTCATTCCTTTGTCATTTTTCACAACTGGCAAAAACGAGTGATGATAGCTTATAAAAAGTATGATAGGGGTAATTATTTATGGCCTCACAATATGACTTTACAGTCACACTAAACGACCTTGCTTTTATCCTTCAGCAGATCAAAATATCTGAAG
>DATERH010000316.1:0-6074 GCA_035271785.1 Buttiauxella sp. | reverse complement strand
CTGCCAGACACGCAACAGCGTAACGGACATCAGCGCCAGAGAAGGTTCACCCAGCCAGTTCACCGGATCCAAACCAAACACGCCGATAAAGCTGTTCAGCAGGCCGTCGATAGCAAACAACGCACGCCATAAAACCGCAATAGCGACCGAGCTACCCAGAATTGATGGAATGTAATACGCCGTACGGAAGAAGCCGATACCACGCAGTTTGAAGTTCAGAACAAAGGCGATACCCAAAGCGAAAGCGAGTTTTAACGGGATAGTTAAAAACACGTACGCAAAAGTCACGCCCATGGATTTCCAGAAAAGTGAATCTTCGGTCAGCATGTAGCGATAGTTTTCGATACCGGTGAACACCGGCGGGTTCATCAGATCGTACTCAGTAAAACTGAGGAAGAAAGATGAAACAAACGGAAAGGCAGTAAAGATAAGCAACCCAATTATGTAGGGCGATATCCATGCCAACCCCAGCATTTTGTTTTCATTCATACATACCTACCTGGCGATCAATGGTTTAAAAATTGTTTTTTAACATTGTCCTTGAAAATCATTGCCTCACCCGCTTAACAAAACGGATGGGTTAAAACGAGGTGGGCGTAGAGGTCATATTCATTCCAAATAATTATTGATAATGAAAGTAGTGAAACACAGCCGCCTATGTTCAGCCTCTGTAGTGTTTTTACAGATTTCATAAACATGTGAACCGTGGTTCCTGATTTGTAAAACAGTGTTTTAAATAATCTTATTACTAATTGTAATTGAGTCATTCTATTCATGAGAGAAATGTGATCAGTGTCGAAACGCTGTTTTGATTTTGTGAAATGGGCGACGTTTTAGAGAGTTGTGAAAAAAACGTGACTTTAGTTAACTTTGAAGCTGCAAGATTTGGTGGTTGTCTTTAGGATTAATCTTGGGAATAATAACATTCATTGAAAAGAATAACGTTTCATAACAAAACTATGAGTTTGTTGTCTGAGTGTTGGGAGCGAGTAAGGATATGGCTCGAACCACGTTTTGTTATCTATAACGACAAGATCAAGGAACTGATATGTAGTTTTCCTCATGGTTTAGAACTAACCCATCCTCTTTTTGTAACGTAAGCGGTTTTAACTTCCTTATTTCGGCGAAGTAACGCGAGTCTATTTCCTGATAATTTAAAAGCTGGCCAGTTATGTCTTCTATAGAAATGAAAACCGATCGTTTAGAAAACGTGTCTCCATACCCGATTATGGCTCCGAGCCATCAGGAGATTGATTTACTAGACTTGTTGTCAACGCTTTTTGCAGCAAGAAAACAGATAATTATTATTACGTTACTGTTTGCACTGAGCGGACTGGCGGCCAGCTTCCTGCTACCACAAAAATGGACGAGTCAGGCGATTGTTACGCCTCCTGAAACTGAAGAGATTATTGGGTTACATCGTGCGGTGGTGAAACTCACTGTTCTTGGTGTTGAAACTAAGCTTGATTCAGGCAGCCTGTATCACTCATTTTTGAAGAAATTCGATTCTCAAGAGCTTCGTGCACAATTTCTTGCTCAATCTCCTTATGTGCAGGACTTGGTGAAGAATAGCGAAGTAGATAAAAGTGAATTGCACAAAGCCATTGTCAAGGTCTCGGAAAAATTCGCTGCTGTGGACAATAGTGACCCTAAAAAAACCAGTAATGTGCCTTATACCTCCTGGACTCTGAGTTTTACCGCACCTGATGCTGATGATGCCCAGCAGGTGCTGCAAAATTACATCCAGTTTATTGCTACGGAGGTAAATAAAGATGTCATCTCCAGCGTGAAAAATGCCGTTGAACTAAAAATAGCATTTGAAAAAGACAAGTTGGAACTTGAGCGTAACAACCTTGAGAATCAGCATAATGTTAATATTGAACGCTTGGGTTACTCATTACAGGTGGCGAATGCTGCGGGTCAGAAAAACCCGGTTTACAGCAATGGCCAGGCAGTAAAAGACGATCCTGATTACGCCATTGCTCTCGGGGCACACGGCATTGCTGAAAAGTTGAAGATTGAACAATCGATGAAAGATGTGGCCCAGTTGAATGTCACGGTAAAAAATCGTGAGCATGTTCTCAGCACACTACAGTCGATAAATCTTGGCGCGATCGATTTCACACCTTACAAATTCCAGATGCAACCTTCGTTACCGTTAAAAAAAGATGGCGTGGGTAAGTCTCTTATTATTGTGCTGGCGGCAATGGTTGGTTTGATAGTGGCGGCGGGCCTGGTGTTGGTTCATGGTGCAGTGGCATCTCGTATGAATATTGAAAAAATGTAACTGCAGAGATTAGTTCATTAACGGCTTCTTCCAGATATTGAAAGGAGCCGTTTTTTTGGATCTTATTTCAGGAAATCTTCACGCACTGGCGTGAATGTATCCAACAATGTGCCAGCGGCCAGACATACGCAGCCGTGCATCACGTGAGGTTCTTTATACAACGTGTCGCCTGCCGTAACTCGATGTGTTTCTTCACCGATAGTGAATTCAAATTCGCCGGACAGCACATAAGTTAACTGTTCATGTGGATGATTGTGCATCGGGCCGATGGCGCCTTTTTCAAAGTTAACCTGCACTGCCATCATTTTTCCATCGTGCGCCAGAATACGGCGGCTTACGCCAGCACCTAAATCTTGCAGTTGAGTATCTTTAATAAAAGTGAACATTTCTCGATCCTTTGTTATGTGAAACGCCGTTTCATTTAAATAAGCGTATCCTGAAAAGTCTCTTTGCGATAGTTCGCGCCTGAGATTTGTAATACTGATCACGCTTTCACATTCAATCATCTCTCTGATATAACCAATGAAATGAATATAAGCCGGTGACACGTGATGAAAACAATTGGTCTGCTAGGTGGGATGAGTTGGGAATCGACAATCCCCTATTATCGTTTGATAAACGAAGAGGTGAAAACTCGTTTAGGTGGGTTGCACTCGGCAAAAATCGTGCTGCACAGTGTTGATTTTCATGAAATTGAAGCTTGCCAGGCCAGCGGTGAATGGGATTTAGCAGGAGAAATGTTGGCGAAAGCGGCACTCGGCCTGCAAAAAGCCGGAGCTGAAGGTATCGTGCTGTGTACCAACACCATGCACAAAGTGGCACATCACATTGAGTCCCGTTGTTCGCTGCCATTTTTACATATTGCCGATGCGACGGGGCGCGCCATCATCAACCAAAATGTGCAGCGTGTTGCGCTCTTGGGCACACGTTACACCATGGAGCAGGATTTCTACCGCGGCCGTTTGAATGCCGAGTTCGGCATTGAATCGTTGATCCCAAATGAAGAACAGCGCTTACGTATCAATCAGATAATCTTTGAAGAACTGTGCCTTGGAAAAATAACTGCTGAGTCAAAGGAATATTATCAGCGGGTGATTGAAGCGTTGCGCAGGCAGGGGGCGCAGGGTGTAATTTTTGGCTGCACTGAAATTGGCATGTTGCTCACTCAGCAAGATTGCCCGTTGCCGGTGTTCGATACCGCAGCCCTTCATGCGGCTGATGCCGTGAATTTTATGTTGGCAGACTAGTCTTTTTTTATTTTAAAATTCAAATGGTTAATGAATAAAACAAAGTATCCTTAGTGCGCGTCGGGTCACCCCCAGCGTTTTTTGTGTTATTAATTTGTTAAGCAGCGCACAGTTTTTCAAACAAGCTGCACCTCTGACATCCCCGTAATCTGGCGGTTGAGCAGCACTCTCCCGCCTTTTGTTATTTCTGCAATCTGGAGTCATTCCATGCCTATTTCCTTACTCGCGCTGGCGATGAGTGCGTTTGCCATCGGCACGACGGAGTTCGTTATTATGGGTCTGCTACCCGAAGTGGCGGGGGATCTGGCGATTTCTATTCCCTCTGCGGGCTGGCTAATTAGCGGCTACGCGCTCGGGGTGGCAATTGGTGCACCGATCATGGCATTACTGACGGCACGACTGCCGCGCAAACTTTCTCTTGTGCTGCTAATGGTGATTTTTATTGTCGGTAACATCCTGTGTGCATTAGCGCTGAATTACCAGTTCCTGATGCTGGCTCGTATTATTACGGCACTGTGTCACGGAGCCTTCTTTGGTATCGGCGCTGTGGTGGCAGCAGGCCTGGTCGCGCCAAATCGCAAAGCTTCGGCTGTGGCATTGATGTTCACCGGTTTGACCTTAGCGAATGTATTAGGCGTGCCGATTGGCACTTGGTTTGGGCAATTATATGGTTGGCGCTCAACATTCTGGGGCGTGGCGATTATCGGTGTCGTGGCATTTGTGGCGCTGATTGTGAGTTTGCCTTCGCAAAAAGAGGAAACACCTACCGACCTGAAACGTGAAGTCAGTGCCCTGGCAAATGGCAAGCTGTGGTTGTCTCTTTCGATGACGGTGTTTTTTGCCGCCGCGATGTTCGCCCTGTTTAGCTACATTGCGCCAATGCTGTTACAGGTCACGGGAGTGACGCACAAGGGCGTGAGTTGGACGCTGTTTCTGATTGGCGCGGGTTTAACGGTCGGGAATATTCTCGGTGGGCGTCTGGCCGACTGGCGCGTTTCTTTCAGTTTGATTCTAAGCTTTAGCCTGATTGCAATCTTCTCATTGCTGTTTCGCTGGACCGGCCATGGCATGTGGCTTGCGGAAATCACGCTATTTCTTTGGGCGATGGCGGCATTTGCGACTGTGCCTGCGCTGCAAATTAATGTCGTGCTTCACGGCAAAGATGCACCCAATCTGGTTTCTACGCTCAACATTGCCGCTTTTAATGTCGGGAATGCATTAGGCGCGTGGGTTGGCGGTTCTGTCATTGCCCACGGTTTTGGCCTCACCGCCGTTCCGGTTGCTGCCGCTGGGCTTGCCGCCATCGGGTTGGTTATTTGCCTGATTAACTTCAGTAATGGCACCGGGCATCAACAACCCGCGACTGAGCAGTAACTTAGGCATCAAGCAGCGAATTTAGCGGTTTGATGTAGATTTGCATACTGCTTTGCAGATGTTCGCTGAAAGCGCTGACCAACGCGGAAGCAGGGCGATGCAGTGGCCTAATCAGGCTCACGGTAAACGGTACCGCCACGCTAAAACGGCGTGCGATAACGCCACTTGAAGCATAATCCAGTGCGGTCAAAGGATTGACCACTGACACACCGACTCCTGCCCGCACCATCGCACAAACCGATGCCGCACTGTGTGTTTCCATCACCATTCGCCGCTTAACGTCGTGCTCCTGAAACAGCGAATCCAACAGCTGACGATAGCTATCGGTGCGCGACAGGCTGATGTAGTTTTCCCCTGCGAAATCCTGTGGCGTGAGAACGTCTTTGTGCGCGAGGCGGTGTCCGGCGGGTAACACGCAGACTTCGTTAAGAGTCAACAATGTTTGGCGCTCCGTTCCAGCGGGGGTTGCCGTATTTTCAGTTAACCCTAAATCGTGGCGCTGGGCCGACAGCCACTCCTCCAACAACGGGGATTCTTGCGGCACAATATTCAGGCTCAGTTCCGGATATCGTGCCAGAAACGGTTGCACTAACACGGGCAGGAAGGATTGTGAAAACACCGGCAGACAGGCAATCGATAGCTCGCCCTGGCGGAATTCGCGCAGACTTTCAGCGGCACTCAGAATTCTATCCAGACCATACCAGGATCGCTGTACTTCTTCGAACAACCGCAAGCCCTGAACTGTGGGGTGTAACCGCCCACGGCTGCGCTCGAATAATTGCAGACCAATCAACTTCTCAAACCTTGCCAGTTCGCGGCTGACGGTAGGCTGCGAGGTATGCAGCAGCCCTGCGGCCTCGGTGAGGTTGCCAGCGGTCATGACTGCATGGAAAATTTCGATATGGCGTAGAGTAATTGAGGGCATGATTGTCTCCTTTATCCATATCATATATGAATAGACTTGAGAGAAATCGATATTTTTTCTTCATCTCACTCTATGGCGTAATGAGGGAAATGAATGATTGCCGGAGTCCACCATGCCACGCCCACTCAATAACCCTAACACTGCTTTGAACGCGCAAAATCTACTGACACTGCCTGCTGAATTTGGTTGCCCAGTCTGGGTTTACGACGCGGATATTATTCGCCAGCAGATTGCCCAATTG
>DATERH010000315.1:0-8267 GCA_035271785.1 Buttiauxella sp. | reverse complement strand
TTATTCAGAGGATAGCCGTCTGCCGGCAGAATTTGACTTAACCCCTTTTCTGATTGATGAAAATAACCGCCTGTGCGTCATGGTGATGCGCTGGAGCGCGGGTACATGGCTTGAAGATCAGGATATGTGGCGCATGAGTGGCATTTTCCGCTCCGTCTATTTGCTGCATAAACCCGATGCCCACATCGAAGACTTTCGTATTACGCCAGAACTTAACGCGGATCTCAGCCACGGCAGCCTGGCGTGCAATATTACCGTGGCGGCTTCCGACCCCGCACGCTTTCAGGTTGTAGTATCACTCTGGCTTAACGCGTGCTGCGTCGCCGAGGAAAAAACAGCGTTGGGAACCGCGATTATTGATGAACGTGGGCATTACCCGGAACGCGTGAACGTGCGTCTGCAAGTGACTAATCCCGAGCTTTGGAGCGCAGAAAACCCAGCGTGTTATCGCCTGGTCGTGGCGTTATTTGACGACAATGGAAAGTTGATTGAAGCCGAGGCTTGCGATACCGGTTTTCGGCGGGTAGAGATCCGCAATGGCCTGTTATTACTGAATAATAAGCCGTTGCTTATCCGTGGCGTCAATCGGCACGAGCATCATCCACAACGGGGCTACTGCGTCACTGAAGAGGATATGGTTCAGGATATTGTGTTGATGAAGCAGAATAATTTCAACGCAGTTCGCTGCTCACATTATCCCAATAACTCACGCTGGTATGCCCTGTGCAACCGTTTTGGCCTCTATGTTGTGGATGAGGCGAACATTGAAACTCACGGCATGACGCCTATGAACCGCCTATCAGACGACCCCGCCTGGCTAGGGGCGTATAGCGCCAGAGTGAGCCGCATGGTGCAATGCCATTACAACCATCCCTCTATTATTATTTGGTCTCTGGGCAACGAGTCCGGTTATGGCGCAAACCACGACGCGCTTTATGGCTGGGTGAAAAATACCGACCCTTCTCGCCCGGTTCAATATGAAGGAGGCGGTGGAAACAGTGCAGCAACCGACATTGTTTGCCCGATGTATGCCCGTGTTGATGAGGATATTCCCGTTCCCGCCGTGCCGAAATGGGGGTTAAAAAAATGGCTGGGAATGCCGGGAGAAACGCGCCCTCTGATCCTCTGCGAATATGCGCACTCCATGGGCAACAGCCTGGGCGGATTCGCCGATTACTGGCAGGCATTCCGCCAGTTTCCGCGATTACAAGGCGGCTTTATCTGGGACTGGGCAGACCAGGCACTGACAAAATATGATAGCGCAGGCAACCCCTGGTATGCCTACGGCGGTGATTTTGGCGATACGCCCAATGACAGAAATTTTTGCCTCAACGGATTGGTATTTCCGGACAGACAACCCCATCCGGCACTCTTTGAAGCCCGACAACAACAGCAATTTTTCCAGTTTCGTTTAATCAGTACCCAACCCTTGATCGTTGATATCACCAGCGAATATTTGTTCCGCCAGTGTGATAACGAATACCTGAGGTGGGCCATTGAACAAGATGGCGAAGAAATCCAAAGCGGCGAAATTCCCCTGAACCTCCCCCCTGAAACCACTGTGCAGCAGGCGCTGGGTGAAATACCGCCTATCTCCGGGCAAGCGAAACATCTTTCGCTTATCTTGCGGGTCATTCAACCGCACGCTACAGCATGGTCGCCTGCCGGCCACTGCGCGGCGTGGGAACAATTCTCTTTGCCGCTGCCCTTGCCGCAACCTGCGGTATTCCCTGCCGGAGAAACACCGCAGTTAACCGTGGATGACAACAATTTTTATGTTCATCACGGACAACAGAAATGGATATTCAGTCGCCACAAAGGGCAATTGATTCAATGGTTTGATAACGATGTTCCGCTAATGCTCACCCCGTTAAGCGACCAGTTTATCCGAGCGCCGCTGGATAACGACATCGGGCTTAATGGAGAAACGTGCATCGACCCTCTGGCATGGGCCGCGCGCTGGGAAAGCTCCGGTCTGTTGAACACCGAGCAACGCTGTCATTTCAGCCACGCTGAACAAGGTTTGCACGCCGTGAGCCTGACGTTTGAAACCGGCTATTACCACCATCAGCAACTGCTCCTACAAAGCCGCTGGAAAGTGACGATTGATAACAGTGGAAACCTTGGGCTAGATATTAAGCTGGATCGTGCCAGCCAAACGCCTCCGCTGGCGCGCATAGGCGTTGTTTGTCAGCTTTCCCCACAGAAAGCAGAGGTTAACTGGCTTGGCCTTGGGCCACATGAAAATTATCCCGATCGCCTACATTCCGCGCTGTTCTCACGCTGGAAACGCCCTCTTAGTGATATGTACACGCCCTACATTGTGCCTGGTGAAAACGGTTTGCGTTGCCATACCCGAGAACTGAATTGGGGTAACTGGCATATAGACGGGCATTTCCACTTTTCGCTGCAACCCTTTAGCACTCAGCAGTTAATGGCAACCAGCCATCGCCATGCGCTCCAGGAAGAAACCGGAATATGGCTCACGCTGGATGGATTTCATATGGGGGTGGGTGGCGACGATTCATGGTCGCCCAGCGTGAAAACCTGCTGGCAACTTAATGCCGCTGAATATCGCTATGCAGTGAATATCAAATATCACAGTTAGATCACAGTTAGATCACAAAGAATATTTACGGGAGGAAATACATGTTCGCAAACGTCTCATAAACACATCTTTTAAAGATAAGGAAAATCATGAAACAAAAAACATTTAGTGTGATTGAAAATAGTTCTGGAAGCCCGGTGGCAATTATCCACCCGAACGATCCTTTTGCCATGAACTGGATTGATGACTCACCTGCAATAAATTTAACTGCGTCACAGAAAGAATGGGGAAAAATAAGCGCACCTGAAGGTATTTCGCATCAGATTAAACGTGAACTTACCGATGATGGTTTTTTTCTAGAACACTATACCTTTCGCAATATCAGCAACTGGGATATTTATATTCAGCAAGGTGATATTGGAATTTCTTTACCCCTTTGCGATCGTTATGACAATGCCAAAACCTGTGCAGAACAGCGCTGCCATGTACATTTATGGTGCGCAGAGGAAGCAACGTGGTTGATGGCACTGCGTATGGGCGGCAATGCGCCTCATCTGGGAATGGTGCTTGAACATGGCAGCATCAGCAATTATAGCCAGCACCGTGAAGCCCCTATTGCGGGAGTCGAAGCGCCACAAGGCGTAAATTTCAGTGATTATCGTGGGGTCTTTATTCTTCACCCTTCACCGTGTGCGCTGCTGCCCGGCGATGAAATCAAACTGACTTTTCGCTGGTTCTGGCACCAGGGAAAAGATGATTTCTTTACCACTGCGGCCAGTTTTATCCCCGTGGTCAAAGCGCCGTATTACGTGTTATTTCCCGACGAAAAAATCTGCTTTAGCGTGGAATGTGATACCGATAGTACCGATATATCCGTGTCCTGCGATCGTCGCCCCGTTGCGCTGCAACGTTTAGAAAAAACGCTCAACGGTTATCGCGCGCACTTTGCTGATGTACCCGACAAAGGCGAAGGGGAATACCTCTACCGTATTTGCTGGCAGGGCAAATCCACGCTGGCTCGTTTTCTGGTTCAACCCGAAGCAAGCAAACTACAGCAACGGCGCTGCGAATTTATCGCTCAACGCCAACAATGCCTTACGCCAGGCTCCCGTACCGAAGGCGCATTTCTTATTTACGATAACGAGGCAAGCCAGCTTTTTTACAGCCATGAGCATGACCATAACGCCGGGCGGGAGCGGGTTGCGATGGGGTTGCTGCTAGTCCAGTATCTGCGACATTGTCCCGAGGATACTACCGACAACTACCTGGAAATCAGTGCCAGCGTTGAGCGTTATGAATCGTTTGTCCGACGCGAATTAGTGGAAAGTGATACCGGACGCGTCCACAACGATGTGGGGTATAACGACGACATCTTTCGGCTCTATAACTATCCCTGGTTTGCAGAGTTTTTTATTGAGCTTTATCTGTGGAAAGGTGATACCCAAAATTTACTGCTGGCCTTGCGCATCATGGAAGATTTTTATCGCCGTGGCGGTGAAAAATTCTATGCCATCGGCATGCCAATTGCCTCCCTGTATAGCCTGCTGGTTAAGGCAGGTTTTGCCGACCGGGCTGAGCAAATACGCGAACGTTTTCTCAAACATGCTCAACGACTGGTACAAAACGGCACCCAATACCCCGCCCACGAAGTCACATTCGAACAAAGCATTGTCGCCCCTGCGGCGTGGATATTGCTTCAGGCCTACGCCATCAGCCACGACTCGCGGTACCTCTCACATGGCTTGCGCCATGTAAAACTCCTTGAGCTCTTTCAAAACCCTGCGCCAGATTACCGGCTTTTCGCTAATTCAAATCGACATTGGGACGGTTTTTGGTTTGGCAAACGGCGAACCTATGGTGACACATTCCCGCATTACTGGAGCGCGCTAAACGCGGACGTCTATCACCTGCTTGATATTTTAGACCAGCCCGGATTCGCCGAAAAAGCACAGGCGTCTTACCGCGCGGTGCTGAGTCTGTATTCAGCCGATGGTTCAGCGAGTTGCGCTTATCTCTATCCTTTTTCCGTCAATGGAATAGCTGCAGATTTTGCTGACCCTTATGCCAACGATCAGGATTGGGGGCTGTGGTTCTTTTTACGCACCCATTCTCCTGGCGCGCCGCATCCCTGCTTTTTCACAATCGATTCGTTGAGGTGAAACATGCTATTTCCAAAGTTAGCCAACAACGCCCCTCTTGCCGTCAACCCGGATGGTACGTTGACGTTTAAAGAAAAATTCTCCTACGGGCTAGGGGATTTTGCCTGCCAGCTGCTTCTCGGTCCCGCAGGTGGGTTACTGATTTATTACTATTCGGAATACGTGGGGATTGATATCTCAGACATTGGGATGATCCTCCTGTTGTCACGCCTGCTGGATGGCATTATCGATATTATGATAGGGGTGATGGTTGATCGTACACGCTCCCCTTATGGTCGCCAAAGAGTCTGGCTAATGCGTATGGCAATCCCTTTCATGATAGCGCTGATACTGCTCTATTCGGTGCCACTCGACTGGGATTACGGCTGGAAACTGGTGTATGTGTTTATCAGCTATAACATCGCCATTCCGGTTATTTATACCTGCACAAATTTACCTTATGGATCGCTTGCCTCCTCTATTACCCAGAACTACGACGAACGCGCGAAACTGTCGATTTACCGCATGTTGCTGGCCGCAGTGGGAGGTTCTTTTGCCGGAGCGGCAACGCTGTATATTGTGGAATTTTTACAAGACACCTTTTTCGACGGCCAACGCACACCGCTGGCTTGGGTGATCACCATGACGTTGTATGGTGTTATAGCCGTGATTCTTTTCTATTTTGTGGTAGCCAATACACGGGAACGCACCAACTGCCGTAATGGTGAAGATACCGAGGCTGTCCCTGACAAAAAAGATATCCTCATTGGCGTTTCGGAATTGTTTAAAAACCGCTATTGGGTCTTTTTGACAATGGGTTGTCTGGCACTCTGTGCGGCGGAAGCCGCGGCCGGTGCGGCAGGAACCTACTATTCCCAGTATTTTCTCGGCGATCCGAAAATCATTGGTGTCTATAGTTTGTACGGCACCGTTGTGCGCCTGTTGATGCTGTTTTTTATCGCGCCAATCATCATGGTGCGCTGGGGGAAACGCAATTCGGTCCTGTTTGGGATTGCGTTTGTACTGTTAAGTTTCGCGTTGCGACTCTTTTTCCCCTATAGCCATGAAATGAATCTGGTCATCACCTTGATTAATGGTGTTGGGCAGGCGTTTACCTGGACAGGTATATTCGCGATGATCCCGGATACCGTGGAATACGGCGAATTCCGCTTCCACGTTCGCCGGGAAGGCCTGTCATTTGCGGGTGCCTCCTTCGCCATGAAAATGGCTTCCGGGATCGGCCCTGCCGCCACGACTTTTTTTGTCAGCTCAACCGGCTATGTCAACGGCGCAGCTGTGCAAAATGCGCAAACTATGGACGCAATTCTTTATTCGGCCACGCTTATTCCAGCGCTATTTTATTTAGTCTGTATCGGCTCGTTGCTGGCCTATCGGCTGGATAAAGAGTACCCGGCAATTCTTAAAGCACTGGCCCTTCGCTACTCTGAAAAGGAGTTAGTCCAAGCCCAATAAACCATCCCATACAGCCCTTTCCCCAAAAAGAAAGGGCAACATGCTTTTCACTGGAGAAAATAACCGCCCTGATCATCCATAGCTAACTGGCACCGACAATCACCAAAAAAAACGGGCCGCCTAAGCGACCCGTTTAACCAGCATAAAGCGATTACAGAACGGCTTTAGCTTGCTTCACTACGTTTGCCACAGTGAAACCGAACTCTTCAAACAGTAACTCTGCTGGGGCAGACTCACCGAAGGTGGTCATGCCCACAACCGCGCCATTCAGGCCAACGTATTTATACCAGTAGTCAGCGATGCTGGCTTCGATAGCAACACGCGCCGCTACTGCTTTCGGCAGTACCGCTTCACGGTAAGCTGGATCCTGCTTGTCGAATGCATCGGTAGACGGCATAGAAACCACGCGCGCTTTGATGCCTTCAGCAGTCAGTTGATCCCAGGCTGCAACCGCCAGTTCAACTTCTGAACCGGTCGCGATCAGAATCAGCTCAGGTGTGCCTGCACAATCTTTCAGGATGTATGCACCACGGGCAACATCTGCCAGTTGCTGTTCGGTACGATCCTGCTGTGCCAGGTTCTGACGGGAGAAGATCAGAGCGGTCGGGCCGTCATGACGTTCTACTGCGTATTTCCACGCAACGGCAGATTCAACCTGGTCACATGGACGCCATGTGCTCATATTCGGCGTCACGCGCAGGGCAGCAAGCTGCTCAACTGGCTGGTGAGTTGGGCCATCTTCGCCCAGACCGATAGAATCGTGGGTGTAGACCATCACCTGGCGTTGCTTCATCAATGCTGCCATACGCACCGCGTTACGGGCATATTCAACAAACATCAGGAAGGTCGAGGTGTACGGCAGGAAACCGCCGTGCAGCGCGATACCGTTAGCAATCGCCGTCATACCGAATTCACGTACACCGTAATGGATGTAGTTACCGGCCAAGTCTTCGTTAATCGCTTTAGAACCAGACCAGATAGTCAGGTTAGACGGTGCCAGGTCAGCAGAGCCGCCGAGGAATTCTGGCAGTAAGTGGCCGAATGCTTCGATGGTGTTCTGAGACGCTTTACGGCTGGCGATTTTAGCCGGGTTAGCTTGCAGGTTCTTGATGAACTCTTGCGCTTTCGCAGCAAACTCAGCTGGCATTTCGCCTTTCATACGACGGGTAAATTCGCTCGCTTCTTGCGGGAAGGCTTTAGCGTAGGCGGCGAACTTCTCGTTCCATGTTGCTTCTTTAGCCTGGCCTGCTTCACGCGCATCCCACTGAGCATAAATGTCTTGTGGGATTTCGAATGCTGCGTGTTTCCAGCCCAGAGCTTCACGGGTCAGTACGATTTCTGCATCACCCAATGGTGCGCCGTGGGAATCGTGCGTACCGGCTTTGTTTGGTGAACCGAAACCGATGATGGTTTTGCACATCAGCAGTGAAGGTTTGTCAGTAACCGCTTTGGCTTCTTCAACTGCGCGTTTGATGGCGTCAGCATCGTGGCCATCAACGCCGCGCACAACATGCCAACCATAAGCTTCGAAACGTTTTGCCGTATCGTCTGTGAACCAGCCTTCAACGTGGCCGTCGATAGAGATACCGTTGTCATCATAGAAAGCAACCAGTTTACCCAGACCCAGTGTACCGGCCAGAGAGCAAACTTCATGGGAAATGCCTTCCATCATGCAGCCATCACCCATGAACGTATAGGTGAAGTGGTCAACGATGTCGTGACCCGGACGGTTGAACTGCGCCGCCATGGTACGTTCTGCAATTGCCATACCTACTGCGTTCGCCACACCCTGACCCAGTGGACCAGTCGTGGTTTCTACACCCGCGGTGTAACCCACTTCCGGGTGACCCGGAGTTTTGGAATGCAGCTGACGGAAGTTTTTCAGTTCTTCAATCGGCAGGTCATAACCAGTGAGGTGCAACAGGCTGTAAATCAGCATTGAACCATGGCCGTTAGACAGCACGAAACGGTCACGGTCAGCCCATGCAGGGTTCTGCGGGTTATGGTTCAGGAAATCGCGCCACAGGACTTCGGCAATGTCGGCCATACCCATAGGGGCACCCGGGTGACCGGATTTGGCTTTTTGTACTGCGTCCATGCTAAGTGCA
>DATERH010000314.1:0-4856 GCA_035271785.1 Buttiauxella sp. | reverse complement strand
ACAGAACACGCAGCCAAAACAAGGCTTGCCAGGGGCGCAAGGCGCAGCAGACGGGCTTTCGGCATAATCATAGCGGCGGCAGATCCTTCTCAATCATTTTAGTTGTTAACTGTTTATGCTAGCGGTGGTAAGCCAGGTCGTCTACGTTCAAGTTGTCTTAAATCATTAATTGCGCAGATACCCAACAAGGGGGGGCTCCCTTTTATTGACTGCCCGCATCCTGTATGATGCGCCGAGTTAATCCTTACCAACATCGGTATTACTCAGACCGCTCAATGACCCTTTTAGCGCTTGGCATCAACCACAAAACAGCTCCAGTCTCGTTGCGAGAACGTGTTACGTTTTCGCCGGACACGCTCGACCAGGCGTTGAACAGCCTGCTTGCGCAGCCGATGGTGCAGGGTGGAGTCGTGTTGTCCACGTGCAACCGTACAGAGTTATATCTGAGTGTTGAAGAACAGGAAAATCTGCACGAGCAACTTGTGAGCTGGCTGTGTAATTACCACAACCTCAATGAAGAGGAAGTGCGTAAAAGCCTGTACTGGCACCACGACAACGACGCAGTAACACATTTAATGCGTGTTGCAAGCGGCCTGGATTCGCTGGTGCTTGGCGAACCACAAATCCTCGGGCAGGTCAAAAAGGCTTTTGCCGACTCCCAAAAAGGACATTCGCATTCCAGCGAACTGGAACGTATGTTCCAGAAATCCTTCTCCGTTGCTAAGCGCGTACGAACCGAAACCGAAATCGGCGCGAGCGCCGTATCCGTTGCGTTCGCGGCTTGTACCCTGGCACGACAAATCTTTGAATCCTTATCGACGGTGACGGTATTGCTGGTCGGTGCGGGTGAAACTATTGAGTTGGCTGCACGTCACTTACGTGAACACAACGTGCAGAAAATGATCATTGCCAACCGCACGCGTGAACGCGCTCAGGTACTGGCGGATGAAGTCGGTGCTGAAGTGATAAGCCTGAGCGACATCGACTCACGCTTGCAGGACGCCGACATTATTATCAGTTCTACCGCCAGCCCACTGCCTATCATCGGTAAAGGCATGGTAGAACGCGCGTTGAAAGCCCGTCGCAACCGGCCTTTGCTGCTCGTGGACATTGCCGTTCCTCGTGATGTTGAACCCGAAGTGGGCAAACTGGCTAACGCCTATCTTTATAGCATTGACGACCTGCAGTCGATTATTCAAAGCAACCTGGCGCAGCGCAAAGCAGCAGCCGTTGAAGCTGAGACAATTGTCGCGCAGGAATGCAGTGAATTTATGGCTTGGTTGCGCGCACAAAGCGCAACAGAAACCATTCGTGAGTATCGTAACCAGGCTGAGCAAGTGCGTGATGATTTAGCGGCTAAAGCTATCGCCGCGCTCCAGCAGGGTGCCGATGCCGAAACAGTACTTCAGGATCTGGCATGGAAATTAACCAATCGCTTGATCCACGCTCCAACCAAATCGCTCACGCAGGCTGCCCGTGACGGGGATGACGAACGCCTGCAGATTCTGCGCAACAGCCTCGGGCTGGATTAGCAAATAAACTCTTATTACAAGGTGAAACACCGCCCATGAAGTCTTCTATCGTTGCCAAACTAGAAGCTCTGCAAGAGCGCCATGAAGAAGTTCAGGCTCTGCTTGGGGATGCTGCCACAATTGCCGACCAGGATCGTTTCCGTGCTTTGTCACGTGAATATGCCCAACTAAGTGATGTTTCCAGTTGCTTCCTGAAATGGCGTCAGGTGCAGGAAGATATGGAAGCTGCACAAAGCATGCTCGATGACCCAGAAATGCGCGAAATGGCGCAAGAAGAATTAAGCCAGGCGAAAAGCGACAGCGAAGAATTAGAACAACAACTGCAAGTCTTGTTGCTGCCCAAAGATCCTGACGACGAACGTAATGCGTTTGTTGAAGTCCGTGCGGGTACTGGCGGTGATGAAGCGGCTATTTTTGCCGGTGATCTGTTCCGTATGTACAGCCGTTACGCAGAAGCCCGTCGCTGGAAAGTTGAAATCCTGAGCGCCAACGACGGCGAACATGGTGGCTTTAAAGAAGTGATCGCCAAAATCAGTGGTGAAGGTGTTTACGGACGTCTGAAGTTTGAATCCGGTGGCCATCGCGTACAGCGTGTTCCTGCCACTGAATCCCAGGGTCGTATTCATACCTCTGCGTGTACGGTTGCGGTAATGCCGGAAATTCCTGAAGCAGAATTGCCCGATATCAACCCGGGTGATTTGCGCATCGATACTTTCCGCTCTTCGGGCGCAGGCGGTCAGCACGTTAACACCACGGATTCTGCAATCCGTATTACCCACTTGCCGACCGGTATTGTGGTGGAATGTCAGGACGAACGTTCCCAGCATAAAAACAAAGCCAAAGCGCTTTCTGTATTAGGCTCGCGTATTCGCGCCGCTGAAATCGCAAAACGCCAGCAGGAAGAGGCTTCAACGCGTCGCAATCTGCTCGGCAGTGGTGACCGTTCAGATCGCAATCGTACTTATAACTTCCCGCAAGGCCGCGTGACAGACCATCGCATCAACGTGACGTTGTATCGTCTGGATGAAGTGATGGAAGGCAAGCTTGACGGGCTTATCGAACCTATCGTGCAGGAGTTCCAGGCAGACCAATTAGCGGCGCTATCTGAGCAGGATTAATGGATTTCCAACATTGGTTACAGCAGGCCATTGCCCAGCTTCAGGAAAGTGAAAGTCCGCGTCGTGACGCGGAAATCCTGCTGGGTTTTGTTACCGGGAAAGCCCGAACCTTCATTCTGGCCTTCGGTGAAACCGACCTGAGCACTGAGCAACAGCAGCAATTGTCGGTTTTACTGAGGCGTCGCGTGCAGGGCGAGCCGATTGCGCATCTGGTCGGCGAACGGGAGTTTTGGTCGCTGCCGCTGCGTGTGTCACCCGTGACGCTTATTCCCCGTCCTGATACCGAATGCCTTGTCGAACAAGCCCTGGCCAGAATGCCTGCTACCCCGTGCTCCGTGCTGGATTTAGGCACTGGCACCGGGGCGATTGCCCTGGCTATCGCCAGCGAACGTCCAGATTGTGACGTCACCGCACTTGATCTGATTCAGGATGCGGTCGAACTTGCTCGCGATAATGCGAGACGCCTGGGCATAACCAACGTTGAAATCTTGCAAAGCAACTGGTTTGGTGCGCTCAATACACAACGTTTTACCGTGATTGTTAGCAATCCACCGTATATTGATGAGCAAGACCCACACCTTTCACAAGGTGATGTGCGCTTTGAACCCCGCAGTGCGCTGGTGGCCGATAATCACGGTTTGGCCGATTTACGCATACTGGTTGAAACATCGCGCAACTTCCTTGAATCTGGCGGTTGGTTGCTGCTCGAACATGGCTGGCAACAGGCAGCCCTGGTTCGTGAATTGTTTACGCATGCCGGATATACCGAGATACAAAGCTGTCAGGATTACGGTGGTAATGACCGTCTGACAGTAGGACGCTTTCTTTAAAAATAAAGGAAAATAAGGAACCGAGCAAAATGGCAACATACTTTGCGCTCAAGCATTTGCATATTCTCACGGTCATCATTTCCGTGAGTTTGTTCGTTTTACGCTACTGGTGGCAATACCGCGATTCAGCCATGTCGAACAAGCGCTGGGTGCGCATTGTGCCGCATGTGAATGACACAGTGTTACTGGCCAGCGGCGTGGCACTCGTGATGATTACGCATTTTTATCCCTTTTCACCGCAAGGTGCATGGCTGACTGAGAAGCTATTTGGCGTTATTATCTATATCGTTTTAGGGTTTATCGTGCTGGGCAAACGCCCGCGCAGCCAGCAGATACGGTTGTTTGCCTTTCTGTTGGCCCTGGTGGTGCTTTACATCATCATTAAACTCGCCACCACAAAAATACCATTATTGGGGTAAGTCATGAGGTCGTTAGCCGATTTCGAATTCAATCAGGCGCCGTTGTGCGAGGGCATGATTTTAGTCTCGCAGTTGATCCGTGATGATTTCCCGGCAGAAGAAGTACGTGCACAACTGGAAAGCCTGGCGGGCCTGGCGCGTGAAGAGATCTGTGAAGGTCTCCACCAGGATGTGCAACTCGAAAAATTAGTCGAACTGTTTTACGGCAGTTGGGGTTTCAAAGACGCCAGTGGCGTTTACCGTTTATCCGACGCGTTGTGGCTCGATACTGTGCTGAACAAACGTCAGGGGAGTGCGGTGTCGTTGGGGGCGATTCTTTTGTGGATTGCCGAGCGTCTTGATATCCCGTTGAATCCGGTTATTTTCCCGACACAGCTGATTTTACGCGGTGACTGGATGGACGGCGAAATGTGGCTTATCAACCCGTTTAACGGCGATACGCTCAATGAGCACACGCTGGAAGTGTGGTTGAAAGGCAATGTCGGGCCAACAGCCGAACTGTTCGATGAAGACTTAGATGAAGCAGATAACGCGGAAGTCGTGCATAAATTACTCGATACGATGAAATCTGCGCTGATGGAAGAACGTCAAATGGAGTTGGCACTGCGGACCAGCGAAGCTTTGCTCCAGTTTAATCCGGAAGATCCGTATGAAATCCGCGATCGCGGCTTGATTTATGCCCAACTCGATTGTGAACATGTGGCACTCACCGACCTCAGCTATTTTGTTGAGCAGT
Source organism: Buttiauxella sp. (assembly GCA_035271785.1). GTDB lineage: Bacteria > Pseudomonadota > Gammaproteobacteria > Enterobacterales > Enterobacteriaceae > Buttiauxella. The sequence continues at coordinate 221 of DATERH010000314.1, read as the reverse complement.
GCCCGGAAGACCCGATTAGCGAAATGATCAAAGCGCAAATTAACTCGATTTCGCAAAAACAGATCACTCTGCACTAAAACAGATTTTGAAAGAATAACAGGTAACTCGTGTTACCTCTGACAAGGCGAAAATATGAAACAAAAAGTGGTTAGCATTGGTGATATCAACGTCGCAAACGACCTGCCGTTTGTGCTGTTTGGCGGCATGAACGTGCTGGAATC
>DATERH010000313.1:0-11269 GCA_035271785.1 Buttiauxella sp. | reverse complement strand
TTAGCCTTTGACCGCGAAGAACTGCCAATGCAACCTGCGGGCTGGCAGCCAGAAGAAGATGACAACGAGGCGCCTTTGCAACGCCTCGATATTCTCGAAATCAAATAATCTTCTCTTCCCTCTCCTGAAACCCGGAGAGGGGCTCTCCTAACTGTGCACCGGCGGATCAATTATCGGTTTCGGATCAGGCTCAGGTGGATCCGGTAGTGGATGTGGTCTTGGAATCGGGTCTGGTATCGGCGTAGGTTCGTTTGGATACGAAGGGTCGCTCATTGATAAGCGTCGATAGACAGTCATTATTGCCTCCAGTAATACTTCCTTGAAACACGTCCTTTAAGCATATACCGTCATACTTGAAGCTGCCTCTGTGTTGGCCGCACTCCCTCACCCCAGTCACTGACTTACGTCAGCTCCCCGGGAATAACGAGAGACTCCTGTCTCCCGCCGGAAGCCACCCATCGGCTGGTCAAATTCGTTCCCGAGGAATTTGTCACTCCCTTGCCGCCTTGATGCAACTCCAATTATTTAGGATATAGACATCAAATCGCAGACAAAAAAAAGCCGACTTATAGTCGGCTCGTACGAATCAAGTATGCTATGCAGTAATTCTAAAAAAGGAAGTAAGACAATATGGAGCGCAACGCCCATCGCTTGACGTTGCATTCACCTGCGAGAGAGATAGTGCCTTGAACCGATGTTCCATTTATTGACCTCGCTCAATTATCGCCGCCTTTTTTAGTCTACCCCATGTTATAAATATTAAATTTTACAACCATTTACTACGATGTAACCACCAGGCAACACCGCCTATTAGAACCACCAACATGATGCAAAACATGCTGAAACCAAAATGCCAACCGCCGCCAGGAATGCCGCCTAAATTCACCCCAAATAACCCAGTCAAGAAAGTGCTGGGTAAAAAAACCATCGCCATCAATGACATGGTATAGGTACGCCGTCCCATCGCTTCTTGCATCACCTGCGAAATTTCATCGGACATAACAGCGGTACGCGAGATACACGCATCAATTTCATCCAACCCGCGCCCTAACCTGTCGGAAATATCCTGCATACGGCGGCGATGATCGTCCGTCATCCACGGTAAGCGTTCGCTGGAAAGCCGGGCGTAAACATCACGTTGAGGTGCCATGTAACGACGCATAACAATCAACTGTTTGCGCAATAACGCAAGGTAGCCACGTGGCGGGATTTGTTGGTCCAGCAGGTTATCTTCAAGGTCGATTATTTTATCATGCAGTTGTTCGATAAACTCACTGGCATGATCAGTCAAGGCATCGCAAATATCTACCAGCCACCCGCCACAACCGATTGGGCCAGCACCTTTCTTGAGGTCGTTGACCACATCATCCAGTGCGAGCACCTGGCGCTGGCGTGTTGAGACAATCAACCGTTCATCGATATACAAACGCATGGCGACCAGCTGGTCTGGCCGTTCATCAGTGCTACCGTTAATACAGCGAAGAGTAATGAGTGTGCCCTCTCCGATGCGTGTGACACGCGGACGCAAACTTTCCCCCGCCAGTGCATCACGAGCATAATTGGGCAGCAACGGCGTCGTCGCAAGCCAGTTAGCACTGTCGCTATTGGTGTAATTTAAATGCAACCAACCAGGATGTTCAGCATCTATGATGTCGTTTTCTTCGATGGTATCGACGCCACCTTTGCCATCTAATTGCCAGGCAAATACAGCATCTGGCACAATTAATTGATCTCCCTTGATGGTTTCCACTGTGTTTTCTCCATAAGTGACCATAATACTGTTGTCAGTCTAGCCGCCTTCTTTTGTTATGTAACTCGGAAAAATAGGCAAACACGCTGAATTTATTCGATAAATAATGTTACATTTCTGTTGGTTTTTTTAATATGGTAAATCCATAGCGGCATACGGAGAAGATGTGTGCAAGAAAGACGTAAGGCTACCCCTGATTTAGGTTTTCGCCTTAAGAGCATGCGAAGCCGAGCGATAATCGTCAGTGGCCCCTGGTTTATATGGATTAATCTATTGTTCTGCCTATTTATTTTAGGGCGACATTATTTTACGCCAATACCCCAAATCGCCATCATTACACGGTTATTCCCGGAGCTCGAAATGGTCATGGGATTGAATCTCGCCCTGGCATCGTCCGCCATTTTCATTGTTCGCATGGCTCATGACCAATATGCGGAATGGTTGAGCAAATTCCTGCACGGCACCTTGGTTTGCATCAGTGCATTATGGGTCTGCTGTTTTTACATACTCCTGGCCAGCGGTGATTCGCGCATTGTTTTTCCCTTCTCAGCACTCCTGATTTTCACCGCCCTGATTTCACTCTATTTTGATGGGCGAGTGTTGCTGAGTTTCTCCCTGCCGATATGGCTAGTTGTTCTGGTGTGCAATTTTGTCTACCCCTCAGAGCTGACTATGCTGAATGCAGTACTCTTCGTGCTATTGGCAATCCTCTTTGAATCCGGACGCCGGATGTTGCGCGGTTGGTTTATTTTGGCTATTCGTCGAGAGCAAGAAAATAGTGAGTTGATTAAGCAGTTAGAGATCCAGGCGAATCACGACCCTCTAACTGGCCTTGCCAACCGCCGTTCATTCCATCTGCTGTTGAATAAAGCGATACAGCGAAACGCGCAGTGCAATAAATCAGTGTCGTTGATTATGTTGGATGTCGATTACTTCAAAAAATACAATGACTGTTACGGTCATCAGCAGGGGGATGAATGTCTGGTGAAAATCGCAAGATGCCTTGAGGGTGCCACTCGTTCAACACAAGATATTGCGACGCGTTTTGGTGGAGAAGAGTTTATTATGTTGCTGCCTGATGCTACTGAGCAACAGGCAATTGAGGTGGCAAAACGAATCCAGAAAAACATACAAGCTCTGGAGATACAACATGTTGCCTCACCCATATCACCTTACGTGACCATAAGCCTTGGCATCACATGTTTGGCGCCAGCAACTACCGCAACGCGTTTTATCGCACAGGCAGATACGGCGTTGTATAAAGCCAAAGATGCGGGCCGTAACCAGTGGCAAACTTATTCATACTGATATTCACACTGAAAAATGAGATAAAAATGAAAATTGGCGTTCTGTTTCCAATCGCAATTATTGTTGCCGCAATTGTCTTCATCACCTGGTTTATCGTCGGCGGTTACGCCACATCAGGCTCCTGATACGTATTTCACCCAAGCTTATCCGCCCTGTTGACTTGGGCGGATAAGCGCTGCGTCACACGTGATTTTCCGGTTAATGCGCCATTATGTATGCAACATATAAGTCATTGTTTTAATGTAATTTAATTATCATGACTTATTCATAATCCCGTTGAAAATACCGTCCGCAGAATAATTGTGTATTTTATGTCCGATGACCTAAACAAATATTTTTTGCCACAATAGAATTACTTAACACTCAGATTACTCATACCTGATGAGCTTTCGGCCCAGAAACGTAAAAACCCGCACAAGGCGGGTTGATTGCTGTATTCGGTTGAACGCTATCGAACGTGGTGGATAAATTGTTTAATTTTTCTGAGATTATCAATTTTCATGACACAAACATGCGTGAACCCCAGTGGTTACGCACTACAACCCGGAGCATATCTTTTGTGACTCTGAGTATGGAGCAATTACCAAAAGCGATGAGATCAAATGTGTTTTTGATTCCTGTTACCCTTACGCTCCACCAGCTTCCCAAGTAAAACACCCAATTCATCTAACCTCCCTGTAACGATACACATATAAAGATAATGGTTTTATAACACGGTAATTTAGGATAAATCCAGACTGGAGAGCAAGAAAATCATCTAATTTGCATGTAAGCACACCCGAAAATGCTGCCATTGAAGTCTGCTGGTTGGAAGCTCAACGGCAAGGAACTGCCAGATGGCCGTATTCAACTCGGTAACGTTCTGCGCTCAGACGACTGGGAAACAGTGCTGGGTACCCCTTCGATGATTTATACGGTAGTCATAAATTTGATGTTTTCTGAAGTGGTTATCACGGGTTAAAAAGAAGTGCTGATAAAGAAATCCTTACCAGCACTGGTTTTAGAAGGGGTTATCTGAGGTTAACAGGAGCGTGTATACAATTAATGCGCCACGATGTACATCGTGCGGCTGTAAGCGACATCTTCAGGGTTATTAATCGGATAACCTTTCAACCACGGTTTGATCAACCGACCATTGGTGTATTGATAAATCGGTGCAATCGGTGCTTGATCCTGAATGATTTTTTCAGCCTGGTTGTAATCATGATTACGTGCAACATCCGTAGTTTCCTGGCTTGCCTGCTGCATCAGTTTGTCGTATTCCGGCGAATTGAAGCGCGAAATATTACCGCTGTGAGTAGATGTTAGCAGTGTCAGGAAAGTAGACGGTTCGTTGTAATCACCGACCCACGACGCGCGAATGACATCGAAATTACCGGTATTACGGCTGTCGATATACGTTTTCCATTCCTGGTTTTGCAGTTTCACATCCACGCCAAGATTCTTCTTCCACATCGACGCCACCGCAATCGCAATCTTCTGATGGTTTTCCGAAGTGTTATACAGCAGCGTCAAATTAAGCGGTTTATTGGGGCCGTAACCTGCCGCTTGCAGTAAGGTTTTCGCCTGGGCGTTAGCCTCTTCCTGGCTCATTTTCTCAAATGGAGAAGGCTCTGGTTTAAAGCCTGCGGTCACATCAGGAGTAAAGCGCCACGCAGGTTTTTCTCCGGTACCCAACACCTTTTCCGCCATGAGGTGACGGTCAATGGTCATGCTCAATGCCAGACGAACACGCGCATCAGCGGTTGGCCCTTTCTGAGTATTAAACGCGTAATAATAGGTCCCTAACTGCGGAGGTGTATAAACCTCGCCGGGAATGTCTTTGAGCAGTTTTTGGTAGAGATTTTTCGGGAAAGACTCGGTGATATCGATATCCCCTGCCTGGTAGCGTTTTGTCGCTGACGATTCTTGGTTAATCGGAACAAACGTCACCTGGGTTATTACCGTTTTACTGTTATCCCAGTAATTTTTGTTTTGCACCGCGACCAGTTTTTCGTTTACCACACGGTCTTTCAAGGTATACGCACCATTCCCCACCAGATTTCCTGGCTTGGTCCAGTCGCTGCCAAACTTCTCCACCACGGTTTTTGGTACTGGGTAGAAAGAGAAGTTGGCGGTCAAATTCGGGAAGTATGGCACTGGTTTATCTAACTGAATGCGCAATGTTCTGGCATCGACGGCTGTCACGCCCAGCTTATCGGCTGGCATTTTTCCATCGATAATAGCCTGCGCATTATTGATGCCAGCAAGGGCTGCAAACCAGGCAAATGGAGAGGTATTTTTCGGATCCACCAAACGCTGCCAGCTATAGACGAAATCTTGTGCCGTGACTGGTGTTCCATCCGACCAGCGAGCGTCATCGCGCAGGGAAAATGTCCAGATACGGTTGTCATTACTTTGCCATTTGGTGGCCACACCCGGCTCCAGTTGACCCTTTTCATTTTGGTTGACCAAGCCCTCAAACAGATCGCGAATGACCTGAATTTCAGGTAGTCCCACAGCTTTTACCGGATCCAGAGAAGCGGGCTCATCTTTAATATGGCGCACCAGATTCTGGTCCGACGCAAGTTTTGTCCCGGCAGGAACATCTGCGGCCCAAGAAGTGGGAAAAAGGCTGGCGGAGGCTAACGCGCAGCAAATAGTCAAAAAACGCTTTTTCATTGTTTACCCTTATGAATAATTTTGTTTGGGATAGCACTATGCTCGCGCCAGGGATAGACAAACAATGTAACGCAATCAACTGTTTTGCCAATAACAAAAATAAATTACGTGATGATAATCCCCTCTGAACCCCGTTTTTATCGATATTGGTATCACCGCGCGTTTATCAGTCTGAGGAATTTAACAAAGGGTCTGCCATAAGTTTGTTTCAGATGAGTTTTTTTTAAATCACTGCTATTACTATCAACAAGAAAAACTAAAGCGCTTTAAGGAACACTATGTCAGGCCACCGTCCTCGGTCACAACGCGGCCATTTGCCTCACGGCTCCGAACGTTATGGAAAATCAGTTTTCGGCGCCCCGCTTATTTGGTTCCCGGCAGCACCCAGCGAGCAACGCAACGGTTTGATCATTGCGGGAACACATGGCGATGAGAATGCTGCGATGGTCACGTTGTCATGCGCGTTACGCACGCTCGAGCCGGAATCTCGCCGCCATCATGTGGTCATTGCTGTGAATCCCGACGGTTGCCAACTGGGTTTACGCGCCAACGCTAACGGCGTGGATTTGAATCGTAACTTCCCTGCCGCAAACTGGAAATCAGGCGAGACGGTTTATCGCTGGAACAGCAGCGCGGATAAACGTGATGTGGTGCTGTCCACTGGCAAAAAACCAGGCTCCGAGCCGGAAACCACCGCTTTGTGCCAGTTAATTCACACCCTACAACCAGCGTGGGTTGTCTCCTTCCACGACCCTCTTGGTTGCATCGAAGACCCCGATAATTCACCGTTGGGTGCATGGCTTGCCAAGGAATTTGAATTACCACTGGTGACCAGCGTGGGATATGAAACGCCGGGTTCCTTTGGTAGTTGGTGTGCTGATTTGGATTTGCCGTGCATTACCGCAGAATTTCCGCCCATCTCAGCTGACGAAGCAAGTGAGCGGTATCTGCATGCCATGATGGGGCTCTTGCACTGGCAGAAGTAAATCGTTTTGGATGTTCTTACGGATAAAGTTTGCCGGTTTCGAAGTGCAACCCTGGGGTGACGTCCACCGCCAGCCATGTTGGCCCATCGAGATCGGCAAAACGCACTTTAGCTGCCAGCGGCAATGCGGCGGCTATCGCCCGCGAAGTACACAACATGCAACCCAACATCACATCAAAACCTTGTTCACGAGCTACTTGTGTGAGTGCCAGAGCTTCTGTTAAACCGCCCGTTTTATCCAGTTTCACATTGACCATGTCATAACGCCCTTTTAGCGCGGGCAAGCTTTCGCGAGTGTGGCAGCTTTCATCAGCGCAAATAGGCAATGGATGGATAAAGTTTGCCAGTGCGCTGTCTTGCCCGGCGGGTAGCGGCTGCTCAAGCATCGCCACATTGAGATCGGCCAATAACTGGCAACGCGCTGCCAACCCCTCGCTATGCCAGGCTTCGTTGGCATCCACAATCAGCACCGCTTCTGGTACTGCGGCACGAATCGCAACCATGCGTTCGGTAATTAACCGGTTATCAATTTTGACCTTCAGCAAACGCGCGCCTTTGTCCCACAACAGTTTTGCCGCAGCCGCCATTTGCCCAGGTTCGGCGATACTCACGGTTTGCGCAGTCGTGACTAATTCTGGCAATTCGACACCTGCCATATGCGCCAGGGTACGTTTACAACGCCGCGCTTCTAAATCCCATAATGCGCTGTCGACCGCATTTCGCGCCGCACCAGCCGGAAGCAGTTCTTGTAATTGCGCACGGGTTAACGTCTTTTCGAGCTCTGGGATAATGGTAGTAATTTGTGCCAGTACCGAAGCTGCGCTTTCGCCATAACGTGGATACGGTGTGCACTCGCCGACGGCTTTAATTCCATCTTCTTCAAGCTCAACGATCACGACGACTGCTTCACTACGGGTGCCGCGAGAAATAACAAAAGGTGTGTGAAGTGGCCATGCTTCTTGATAAACCTTAACTGTTCTCATTGTTTTTCCGGTGTTACAGGTCTTTCGCTGAGTATAGCCAGAGAACACTTTCACTTGCAGTATCAGTTTTTTATATTCAGGCAAAGAATACTGACATACACTGTTCCCGGCGTTAATTATATGTAAACAGGAAAATCAAACATGTCACAAATCGTTCATTTCCAGGGCAACCCTGTAGCGGTTGCAGGTCAGATCCCACAAACTGGCAACAAAGCAGAAGCTTTCTCTCTGGTAGCAAAAGATCTCTCTGATGTTGCACTGAGCCAGTTTGATGGAAAACGTAAAGTACTGAACATTTTCCCAAGCATCGATACCGGCGTTTGTGCCGCTTCCGTGCGTAAATTCAACCAATTGGCAACTGAGATGGATAACACTGTTGTACTGTGTGTTTCTGCCGATCTGCCATTTGCACAGTCTCGCTTCTGCGGCGCTGAAGGCCTGAGCAACGTAATTACGCTATCTACTCTGCGTAACCCAGAATTCCAGCAGGCGTATGGCGTAGGTATTGCTGAAGGCGCACTGAAAGGCCTGACTGCTCGTGCAGTCGTGGTTCTGAATGAGAAAAATGAAGTGGTATTCAGCCAGTTAGTTAATGAAATTACTAACGAGCCGGATTATGCCGCAGCACTGGAAGCCCTTCAGGCTTAAGTGTGAATGCCCCCGGTTCCGGGGGCATTGTTATTACTCTTCTGTCTTACGCTGGCTCAATCCATATTCACGTAATTTGTTTGCAATCGCGGTATGCGAAACACCGAGACGTTTAGCCAGTTTACGCGTACTAGGATAAGTACGATAAAGCTGTATCAATACCGAACGCTCAAAGCGGCTGGTAATATCATCCAGCGATCCTTCCATTGCCTCTTCCCCAACCAACAAACTCGCTGTATCAAAATCAGGTAACAGAATGTCTTGTGGGCGCAGTTCGTAACCTTCTAACTGCGTTAATGCGCGATATATCGCATTTTTCAACTGACGCACGTTACCCGGCCAGCCGTAACGCGTGAGCACGCTACTCAGGTCATTAGCCAGTTTCGGACGCGGTACCCCTTGCTCATCGGCAAATCGCGCCACAAACAGTTCAGTTAGCGGCATGATATCTTGCGGCCTGTCACGCAGCGGTGGCAGATTCAATGTCAGGACGTTCAGGCGATAATAGAGGTCTTCGCGGAACTCCCCTTTTTGTACCATCTCAATCAAGTTCTTTTGCGTAGCGCAGATCACACGTACATCAACATGCACTTCATGCTCTTCACCCACTCGACGGAACGTACCATCGTTGAGGAAACGTAGCAGTTTAGTCTGCATGCGCGGTGACATTTCACCAATTTCATCCAACAGAACGGAACCGCCATTCGCCTGCTCAAAGAAGCCTTTTTTACCTTCGACGGCATTCGCATAGGCCCCTGGCGCGTGGCCAAACAGCTCGCTTTCAACCACATCATCTGGCATCGAACCGCAATTTAACGCAAGGTACGGTTTCTGCGCACGCGGGCTACCAAGATGGCAAGCATTTGCGAGGAGATCTTTACCCGTTCCGGTATCGCCGACAATCAACAGCGGTGCGTTTAGCATTGCCAGTTTATGAGCTTGATCAACGACATGGCGCATTTTAGGGCTGACGGCGACAATCTGGCTGAATGCGCCAACATCGGTTGTGGAGAGATTTTGCAGTTGGCGACCCATTCGCACCGTGGAGCGCAGCATCACCACCGCACCGACAAGTGACGAACCATCGTTTTCGTTATCTAAATGAACTGGCGTGATTTCCATCAGGAAATTTTGCCCGTTGATCACCACATGTTCGGTATGTGACTCAACCGGCTCACTTTCAAGCCAGCGCGTAAAGTTAAAATCGTTCACAAGGCTTGCCGCGTTATGGTTACGCAGTTTGTCTTCGTTTTGTCCAAACAGGACGCAGCTCGCCGGATTCGCCATTTCAACTTTGCTTTTCATATCCAGCGAAAGTACAGGTTCTGGCAGCGCTTCAAGTAAAGCACTCAGCGCACGATGCTCACGTTCAGAAGGCATCCACGGCACGGTTCGCACATCCGTTACGCCCGGAATACGGCGAATTTCAGCCATCAGGCTGCTGAACGGATCAAAATCAAGGGTGGAGAAATTCAGGTAGATGCGCCCAATCGGATCAATTTCGATACCCCGCAAATCGATACTACGCAGCACGAGTAAATCAAGTAATTCTCGAGTCAGACCAAGGCGGTCCTGGCAAAAAACTTCCAGACGCATGGAGGTGTCCTTCAATTGCAATAAGCTGAGTCATTGGGTGTGGTGATGATACTCCAGATAACCGATGGTCAGAAGAGATGTGTGAAGAAAAGTTGACACGTAAGTTCGGTTGGCGGGATTTGTCATGTCGGATGTCGCTAAGCTTATCCGGCCGACAAAAGCGAGATTAGCGCGGCGACATCGACCGATTTACTTAGGTTGAGCGGATGATTTACTCATCGTCTCTTTAAGCTGCACCAGCAACTGTTTACGGAAGTCTCCCAGTCGCGGTTTGTCGCCATCAATCCATGGCAGTGGACGGCAAAGCTCCATCGCTTTAATACCCAAACGCGCCGTCAGTAACCCAGCACCAATACCCTGTGCAGCACGCGTGGAAAGTCTCGCCGCGATGTCCTGGCCAATCCAGTCCATGCCGACCTCGCGCACCAGTTCACTGGCTCCGGCAAAAGCAATGTTCAACAGCACCAGGCGGAATAAACGAATGCGGCTGTAGTAGCCCAGTTCGATGCCATAAACCGTGGCAATGCGGTTGATCAACCGCAAATTACGCCAGGCAATAAATGCCATATCCACCATGGCCAGCGGGCTGACGGCAATCATTAAGGTCGATTCCGCAGCTGAACGGCTGATTTCCCGGCGCGCCTGGTTATCCAACACTGGCTGCACCAGGCGTGCATAGAGTTCCACGACTTCGCGGTCGTTTTGCGTTTCGTGAATCGCGGCGTACCAGCGTTGCAGCGCGGGGTGTCCGTGATCAAGGCCAGCCTGGCGCGCCAGTTTTTCGCAGAAGGCTTTCCCCTTGCCCATTCCGTGGCTGTGCATGAGTTCACGCGCTTCATCACGTTCTTCAGCGCGCTGGCGCAAACGCCATAGTCGACGCCACTCTGTCGCCACCGAGCCAACACCCGCCGCGATAATTAACCCACCTGCGATACCACCGCCAAGGGCAATCCAGTCCTGCGTAACAAAAGCGTTATGCGTCCATTGGATACCTTGGGCCACGACACTGACGCCAAACAACCCAAGACCCACCTGCACCATACGCCGCCAGAGGCTACGCTTGGGATGCAGGGCAGCGTCAATCACCGCTTCGGCCTGCCCGTTGTCTTCAATGTCGTCTAACATACTAACTGCCGGAGTGAATTTTTCCGCTTCAGGCTCGCTGAAAGCATGTGACGCTTTGTAGATATCTTCTTTTTCCACATCCAGTGGTTGCGCGAAATCGATACGCGGTTTTAATGGTTCGCTCATCGCAATTTATCCCCAATTAAAAACTCCAGTGCCGCGTCCATGCGAATGTGCGGCATCGGCCTGTCCACATCCATCACCTGTGGGCGG
>DATERH010000312.1:0-6135 GCA_035271785.1 Buttiauxella sp. | reverse complement strand
GCGATGAGCCAGTGAGAAATCTCATGCATTCCGCTGGCGTAATAGCCGTGCGCAAACACCACGCGGTGATAAGGCGTTTCTTCATCTGCTGGAAGATAGATCGGTTCGTCGTCGCCTTTAATCAGACATGTATTAAATTCGTCTTTAAAGCAGTTATCGAAAATGTCGATAAGTTCCTGATAATGGTGTTCTGTGGTTGTTGTCATTGTTGCTGTTGTCATCTCATGCTACCCCCAACCAATGGAGGATCTCCGTTCCGTGGCTATCAAATAAGAGCTTGGTACTCATCACCGCCGAGACAATCACAATCATCGGACGGATCAGTTTTTGCCCTTTACTCAGTACCAGACGCGATCCCATACGCGCCCCTAAAAATTGCCCAGCCATCATCACAAAGCCGGTTCCCCAAATCACTTTCCCACCGATGATAAACAACAGCAAGCCGCCTAAATTGGACGTCGCGTTTAACACTTTGGCGTGAGCCGTAGATTTGGCGAGGTTAAAACCGCAGAGTGTGACAAAGGCCAACGCATAAAACGAACCCGCACCAGGGCCGAAGAAACCGTCGTAGAAACCGACACAGCCCCCCGCCACCAGCGCAAATGGCAGGCCATACAAGCGGCGCTGTCTGTCCTCTTCACCCAATGTTGGCATCAGCAAAAAATACAAACCGATGCAAATCACCAGCAGCGGTAGGATTTGCCGCAACACGTCTGATTTCACATACTGAACCAGCAACGCACCTGTCGTTGAGCCAATGAACGTCATCAAAATATTGAGTTTCTGATCCTTCAGGCTCACCACTTTGCGGCGAATAAAATAGAGTGAGGAGGAAACTGAACCACCGCATGCCTGGAGTTTATTGGTCGCCAGTGCATGCGCAGGGGACATTCCCGTCGCTAATAACACGGGGACGGTGATCAACCCTCCGCCACCCGCCAGTGAATCAATAAACCCCGCAAGCATGGCGACAAAAAACAATGCCACCAGAATCATGGGGGAAACCATAAACCATTCCATCAGAGAGATGACAAACCTCATGCAATCGTGAAACGAAAAGATCTCACTAAAAAATTAACAAGGAAAATCAATTGATTGATTTTCGGCTGCTTCCCACAAGAAAGGAAAAACCACATTTTTTCCTTTCTTGTCAGTTATTTCCATTCCATCAACTTATCCGTTAAAGAACATGCTCATCCAGCAAAGCCTGACAAGAGGCCGGTATCGGGGGAGGTGTTTTTTTCTTCGGTGGCGTGCTGCCCGGTGCTGGCGGCGCAAACCAACTTTGCAGTTCTGCACCACAACCGTCGCCAGGCGGCGGTAATGGTTGATCTTCGCACTCAAGGCTATCGGCTGGGCAGCGCAGGCGGACGTGCATATGCGCACGATGAGCAAACCACGGGCGAACTTTCCGCAGCCAGTCGCGATCGGCACCTGCATCAAGACAAAGCTGCTGTTTGATAGCCGGATTGACGAAGATGCGCGTCACATCATTATCTTTCGCCGCAAGCTTAATCAGACTGCTAATTTCAGGCTGCCACAAACGCGGCACCACACGCTGATTATCACTGGCAACTAAATCCAGCGCTTGCGGTTTAAGCAGTTGAGCGGATGTCCAGTGCGCTTTAGGAAGTTGCAAGAAGATATCCACATCGAGGCCGCTTTGGTGGCTTGCATGACCGGAGCTAAAACGCCCACCCGCCGCCATGCCCATATCACCAATCAGCAACGTTCCCAGCCCCAGTTGTGTCGACTGATTACTGAGGCGCTGGATAAACGACACTAAATCAGGATGCCCAAAATATCGACGCTGGTCCTGCCTCATTACCTGATAGCGTGGATCGTTGAGCGGTAACTCGTGGGCACCAACAATACAACCGTTGGAAAAGGCACCGATAGATTGTGCGCTACCCGCAATCGGATGACTAATTTGCTGCCATGGAGTGGCCGCAAAAGCAGTGACACTGGCAAGAAATGCCAGCAGACCCACGAGTATTTTTTTCATCGCATTACCAACGCGGCAAAGGGAAAGTCACATCAGCATTTTGAGCACGCTGACGCAGCATATGGTCCATCAGAACAATCGCCACCATGGCTTCAGCAATCGGTACGGCACGAATACCCACGCAAGGATCGTGGCGGCCACGCGTCACCATCTCCACTTCTTCGCCTTCGCGATTGATGGTGCGGCCCGGAACCATAATACTGGAAGTCGGCTTCAGCGCCATGTTCGCCACAATCTGCTGGCCACTGCTGATGCCACCCAAAATGCCGCCAGCATGATTGCTCTGGAAACCGTCTTTGGTAATTTCGTCGCGGTTTTGGCTACCACGCAGGTTAACTACACCAAAGCCATCGCCAATTTCCACACCTTTCACTGCGTTGATGCTCATCAGCGCATGGGCAATATCGGCATCCAGGCGGTCAAATACCGGCTCACCAAGGCCGGGTGGCACGTTATCAACCACCACGGTGACTTTGGCGCCGATGGAATCACCCTCTTTTTTCAGCGCACGCATCAATTCATCAAGGGTTTCGATTTTGTCGGGATCCGGGCAGAAGAATGGGTTCTGCTCAACTTGCTCCCAGTCTTTAATTTCCAGTGGCACATCGCCCATCTGCGTCAGGCAACCACGAATGGTGATGCCATATTTATGCGCCAGATATTTTTTAGCGATAGCCCCTGCCGCCACGCGCATTGCGGTTTCACGCGCGGAAGAACGGCCACCGCCACGGTAATCGCGCAGGCCGTATTTTTGTTCATAGGTGTAATCAGCGTGACCAGGACGGAATACATCTTTGATAGCACTGTAATCTTGCGAGCGCTGATCGGTATTCTCAATCAGCAAACCAATACTGGTGCCGGTTGTGACCCCTTCAAAGACGCCAGAAAGAATTTTCACCTGATCAGGTTCACGACGTTGCGTGGTATAGCGGGAGGTACCTGGGCGGCGGCGGTCGAGATCGTGTTGTAAATCGGCTTCGGTAAGCGGAATGCCTGGCGGCACACCATCAACGATACAACCCAACGCCACACCGTGGGATTCACCAAAGGTCGTTACGCGAAATACTTGTCCAATAGAGTTTCCGGCCATCTTCTTTCCGTTGTCATTCTTCGTTGTATTGTGAACAAAAGAAGACGGGCCATAAGGCCCGCCTGCACAGATTAATCTTTGTAAATGCTGAAATGTTCACGCGCTCCGAGCAACTGCGTTTTGGTCAGCATAAACACGCCGTCACCGCCGTTGTCGAACTCAAGCCAGGTGAACGGTACATCCGGGTATTGATCCATCAGATGTACCATGCTGTTTCCGACTTCACAAATCAGGATACCGCCATCAGCGAGGTATTCCGGTGCACACGCCAGAATGCGACGCGCCAGTTTCAGACCATCGCTACCCGCAGCAAGGCCCAACTCAGGCTCGAAGCGGAACTCGCTTGGCAGATCAGACATATCGTCTGCATCCACATACGGTGGATTGGTCACGATAATATCGTACTGCACTTTTGGCAGGTCGCGGAACAGGTCGGAACGAATTGGCGTGACCTGATTTTCCAGGCCGTGCTCTGCAATGTTTTGCTCGGCAACAGCCAATGCATCAAGAGAAATATCGACCGCATCGACTTCTGCATTCTGGAATTCATAAGCACAGGCGATGGCGATACAGCCACTGCCAGTACACATATCAAGAATATGCCGCGGTTCCTGATCAAACAGGCCAGCAAAACGGTTGGTGATAAGTTCACCAATCGGCGAACGCGGCACTAGCACGCGCTCATCGACATAAAATTCGTGGCCACAGAACCAGGCTTTGTTGGTCAGATAAGCCACTGGGATGCGCTCGTTCACACGGCGAATGACGCGCTCAACGATGCGATGGCGTTCGCTTGGCGTCAGGCGCGCCGTGCGCATATCTTCAGGAATATCCAGCGGCAGATAGAGGCTTGGCAGCACTAACTGAACGGCTTCGTCCCACGGGTTGTCCGTGCCGTGTCCATACCAGATGTTGGCGGCGCTAAAGCGACTGACTGCCCAGCGCAGCATATCCTGAATGGTATGCAGTTCATTCACTGCCTCATCGACGAAAATTTTATCCACGTTGCCCTCCGCAGGCCGTTCGCGCTAATTCAATAATCGATTAGTTTGCCATGAAGACCGCGACAAATCAGCATTTCAATTACTGTCACTACAGTGAAAATGACGTTTTATTTAGCGATGGACTGCAAACCAGGTAAACTGGCGACAAAACAAATGCGAGACGAGAAAGAGATGAAAAAGAAAACTCCGCTCAGCGTTGATGAAAGGAACCTTTTCCGTGATTTGATGAGCGGCACAAAAAAATTGACTCAGGACACCATTGTTCATCGCCCAATGCGCAAAAAGGTCCAGGAAGTCCCGGTAAAACGACTGCTACAAGAGCAAGTCGATGCCAGTCATTATTTTTCTGATGAGTTCCAACCACGGCTGGCAACGGAAGGTCCGACGCGATATGTGCGCGAGGACGTCAGCCATTTTGAACTTAAAAAAATTCGTCGGGGGGATTATTCGCCAGAATTATTCCTCGATTTGCATGGCCTGACACAGTTGCAAGCGAAGCAGGAATTAGGCGCGTTGATTGCGGCCTGTCGCCGTGAACATATATTTTGTGCAAGCGTAATGCATGGACATGGTAAACACATTTTGAAGCAGCAAACGCCGCTGTGGTTGGCGCAACACCCACATATCATGGCATTTCATCAAGCGCCGAAAGAGTATGGCGGTGATTCTGCACTGTTGGTGTTGATTGAAATTGAAGAGTGGCTGCCGCCGGAATTGCCTTAATAAATAATAAGAGCCGCATTTCGCGGCTCTTTTTTTCATGCTTACGGCTTTCAGATAGCTTTAGCTACCCTCAAATTACACGGACTCATCTGCCAGTTAAACACCCCTATCCCGGTTTCAGGATCAAGTGTGACATTGGCGATTGCCGAAGTACTGAACATTGGCGGTGTCTCTTGTGGGCAGAGCTCAGACACCAGGTAACCGACCAACGGCAAATGGGAAATCACCAACGCCGATTCAACCCCTTCATTTGCCAGGGCTTGCAGGTAATCACCCACCAGGCCCACATCGCCGCACGGCGTCAATTCCGGCAGAATGTCTTCTTTACCTGGAAGAACCAGTGCTTCCCGCACTACATCCAGGGTTTGTTCGGCTCGCAGGTAAGGGCTCACCAGAACACGTTCGATATCCGCTACTTGACCTTTCAACCAAGTCGCCATTACTCGGGATTCATCACAACCACACTGGGTCAGTGGACGTACCGAGTCACTGGCAGCATCAAGTGCTGCGTCGCCGTGACGCATGATAAAAACTTGCATATTGCACCGCTTTTGTTAACCAGGAATGCTTGAATCCCCTTGAAACTTGCGAGGAGAAATTCAGCAGACGGGCATTGTGCCTTATCTGTACATCGAATGAAACGCTGTTTTTTTACTTCAATGGTGCAAGTATAGTCAATCACTGTTTATTAAGTGACCAACCAGCATCCATTCACCGAGTCATAAACTCATGTTTCTTTGACTACAGTTTCATCTCGGGGGTTCACTTTTCCCAGAAATTTCGTTGTTCTTCCACCATTTGTAAAAGTCTGTCACAAGGAGCAAAACGCTCCCCGTACTGGCTTGCCAGGCGTTGCAATTGCGCGACAACTTCACCCGCGCCCCGTGAATCCATATAACGGAACGGGCCTCCGAGGAACGGTGGGAAACCAATACCGAATACGCTGCCTATATCACCATCGCGAGCACTGCGAACGACCCCCTCATCGAGACAGCGAGCCGCCTCATTGAGCATCATCATCACACAGCGTTCTGCTATCTCTTGCTCAGCGAGCTGACCTTTTGGCGAAACACCCAGCAGCGTATAAATTGCAGGGTCCACCTGCTTTTTGCTTCTACTCCCTTTCCCCGGATAAAGATAGAAACCACGCCCATTTTTTCTACCTTTGCGATCGTCATTCAATATTGCTGCAATACTTTGCGGAGCGGCAAAACGATCACCGTAAGCATGCTGAAGTATAGGACCAATTTTAGTCCCTACATCAATTCCCACCTCATCCAAAAGTTGGATTGGGCCGACCGGAAAACCAAACG
>DATERH010000311.1:0-10347 GCA_035271785.1 Buttiauxella sp. | reverse complement strand
CACCTTCAGAGGAATGGAAACCGTAATTTTCTTTACTTGCTCACTCTTCTTCCCGTGCTCAGCGTAAGGGCTGATATATTCGCCGCTCCATTCAGCCATGAGATACTTAATCCTCTTATCAATGTATATATGCTTCAATCGGACGAGTCACGACAGAAGCGATTATCTGGACGTAGTGTACAGCGTTTATTGATTCGCGGTGTGCGACGCTATCACCCTAAAGTGTATAATTTTAACGGCTATTGCGCGTTTGCTCAATCTATACGCAAAGAAGTTTAGATGTCCAGATGTATTGACGTCTAACTCACCAGTGTTTACTCTGGGGTCTGACCTTTATTCGACCAGCAAGGATTAGAGAGCCATGACGCGTAAACAGGCAACTATCGCAGTACGTAGCGGTTTGAACGATGACGAGCAATACGGCTGCGTTGTACCGCCGATCCATCTCTCCAGTACTTATAATTTCACAGGGTTTAACGAACCTCGCGCGCATGACTATTCGCGTCGTGGGAATCCTACGCGTGATGTTGTACAGCGCGCATTGGCCGAACTGGAAGGGGGGGCGGGTGCAGTGCTGACAAATACCGGCATGTCAGCTATTCACCTGGTCACAACTGTTTACCTGAAACCTGGCGACCTGCTGGTGGCTCCGCATGACTGTTACGGCGGCAGTTACCGACTTTTTGATAGCCTGGCAAAACGCGGCGCATATCGCGTTTTGTTTGTCGATCAAGGTGATGAAGCAGCATTGAGTGAGGCGCTTAACGAAAAACCAAAACTAGTGCTGGTCGAAAGCCCAAGTAATCCCTTGTTACGAGTGGTAGATATTGCGAAAATCTGCTCGGCTGCGCGTGAGGCAGGGGCAATCAGTGTGGTGGATAACACCTTCCTGAGCCCAGCCCTGCAAAACCCGTTGGCATTGGGCGCGGATCTGGTTCTGCACTCTTGTACAAAGTACCTGAATGGTCACTCAGATGTTGTAGCGGGTGTGGTGATTGCGAAAGATGCGGAAACCGTCACGGAGCTTGCCTGGTGGGCAAACAACATTGGCGTAACCGGCGGTGCTTTCGATAGCTACTTGCTGCTGCGAGGCCTGCGTACTCTTTTACCACGTATGGAAATGGCGCAACGAAATGCACAGGCGATTGTTGATTTCCTGCAAACACAACCGTTGGTGAAAAAACTGTATCATCCTTCGCTGCCAGAAAACCAGGGTCATGAAATTGCTGCTCGTCAGCAAAAAGGTTTTGGCGCGATGCTGAGTTTTGAATTTAATGGCGACGAGCAAACGCTGCGTCGATTCCTGAGTAGCCTGACTCTCTTCACTTTGGCGGAATCGCTGGGTGGGGTAGAAAGTTTGATTTCACACGCGGCGACGATGACCCATGCGGGCATGGCGCCAGAAGCGCGTGCTGCTGCGGGGATTTCAGAATCCTTGTTGCGTATTTCGACTGGCATTGAAGATAGCGAAGATTTAATTGCTGACCTGGAAAATGCGTTCCGGGTTGCAGCCGAGGGGTAAGCATGAGTGTTTCAGCACCAGCAGCGGCGCCGGTTCGCCAACTGCATAAATTTGGTGGCAGTAGTCTGGCAGATGTGAAGTGTTACCTGCGCGTTGCAGGGATCATGGCCGAGTATTCTAATCCTGGCGACATGATGGTGGTTTCCGCCGCCGGTAGCACAACCAACCAATTGATTAACTGGTTAAAATTGAGCCAAAGTGATCGTCTTTCTGCTCATCAGGTTCAGCAAGCACTGCGTCGTTATCAGAGCGAGTTGATTAGCGGCCTTGTGGCACCTGATGTGGCTGATAGCTTAATTGGTCAGTTTATTCATGATCTTGAGCGTCTGGCGGGTTTGTTGGATGGCAAAATGACCGACGCAGTGTATGCCGAAGTCGTGGGTCATGGTGAAATTTGGTCTGCACGTCTGATGTCTGCGGTGTTGAATCAGTTAGGTCATCCAGCCGCGTGGCTGGATGCGCGTGAATTTATGCGCGCTGAACGTGCTGCTCAACCACAAGTTAACGAAGGCTTATCCTGGCCTTTGCTGCAAGAACTCATGGCGCAACATCCGCACAAGCGCCTTGTCGTCACCGGCTTTATTTGCCGTAACGATGCCGGTGAAACTGTGCTGCTTGGCCGTAATGGTTCTGACTATTCTGCTACTCAAATTGGTGCACTGGCTGGGGTTTCCCGCGTGACCATCTGGAGTGACGTTGCCGGGGTTTACAGCGCTGATCCACGTAAAGTGAAAGATGCGTGTTTGCTTCCACTTTTACGTCTGGATGAAGCGAGTGAATTGGCTCGTCTGGCCGCTCCTGTACTGCACGCTCGTACATTGCAGCCTGTTTCCGGGAGCGATATCGACCTGCAATTACGTTGCAGCTATTCACCGGAACAAGGCTCAACACGTATCGAACGTGTGCTGGCGTCTGGTACTGGCGCGCGTATCGTTACCAGCCACGATGATGTCTGCCTGATTGAGTTGCAGGTTTCTCCGCAGCAAGATTTTAAACTGGCGCATAAAGAGCTGGATACGTTATTAAAACGTGCACAGATTCGCCCGCTGTCAGTGGGTGTTCATCCCGATCGTAACCTGCTGCAACTTTGCTATACCTCAGAAGTTGCGGGCAGCGTGTTAGAAACGCTACAGAAGGCGAGTCTGCCTGGCGAGTTACGTTTGCGCGAAGGTCTGGCGCTGGTGGCAATGGTCGGTGCGGGTGTGTGCCGTAACCCGCTGCATAGCCACCGCTTCTGGCAGCAACTAAAAGACCAACCTGTTGAGTTTATCTGGCAGTCTGAGGACGGAATCAGTCTGGTTGCGGTACTGCGTGTCGGTCCAACTGAAAACCTAATCAAGGGTCTGCATAAGTCGCTGTTCCGTGCTGAAAAACGTATTGGTCTGGTGCTTTTCGGTAAAGGGAATATTGGTTCTCGCTGGCTGGAACTGTTCGCCCGCGAGCAAGAAACTATCTCAGCGCGTACCGGTTTTGAATTCGTTCTGGCAGGTGTCGTGGACAGTAGTCGCAGCTTGCTTAATTACGAAGGGCTGGACGCCAGCCGTGCGCTCGCTTTCTTTAACGACGAAGCGGTAGAGCAGGATGAAGAATCACTGTTCCAGTGGATGCGCTCGCATCCGTATGACGATTTAGTGGTTCTGGATGTGACGGCGAGCGAGCAATTGGCCGATCAATATCTTGATTTCGCCAGCCATGGTTTCCACGTAATTAGCGCCAATAAACTGGCTGGTGCCAGCAACAGCCAGAAGTATCGTGAAATCCGCAACGCATTTACCAAGACTGGCCGCCACTGGCTGTATAACGCCACCGTGGGTGCGGGTTTACCGGTGAACCATACCGTTCGTGACTTGCGTGAAAGCGGTGATTCAATTCTCGCCATCAGCGGTATTTTCTCCGGCACGCTCTCCTGGCTGTTCCTGCAATTCGATGGCACTGTGCCGTTTACCGATTTGGTGGACCAGGCCTGGCAGCAAGGGTTAACTGAACCTGACCCACGCGTTGATCTCTCTGGGAAAGACGTGATGCGCAAGCTGGTGATTCTCGCCCGTGAAGCGGGTTATGACATCGAACCGGATCAGGTGCGTGTTGAATCGCTGGTGACAAACGGCAGCGAAGAAGGTTCTGTTGACCATTTCTTTGAAAATGGCGATGAGTTGAATGAGCAGATGACTCAGCGTCTGGAAGCGGCTCAGGAAATGGGTCTGGTACTGCGCTATGTCGCGCGTTTTGACGCTAATGGGAAAGCGCGAGTGGGTGTGGAAGCTGTGCGCCCTGAGCATCCTCTGGCTGCGTTGCTGCCGTGCGATAACGTGTTCGCCATTGAAAGCCGGTGGTATCGCGATAACCCGTTGGTTATTCGTGGACCGGGTGCAGGACGTGATGTGACGGCTGGCGCTATTCAGTCCGATCTTAACCGTCTGGCGCAGTTGCTGTAAATTTCTGCGACACAGAAATACTGAGGCCAGCTTTTGCTGGCCTTTTTTTATCATTTTTATCGAACATGAAGAAATTTCAACTTGATTGAGAATTCCTCATTTCTTGTGTTGAATTTTCAGTTGACGACATCACGCTTTTCCTTCATCTTGCTATCTGGACGTCTAAACGTCTGAATGCAATAAAACACAACACCACATAATAAAATGCGATTGATGAGGTAAGGGTATGAGCTTTTTTCACGCCAACCAGCGGGAAGCACTAAATCAGAGTCTGGCCGAAGTTGCTGGGCAAATTAACGTTTCCTTTGAGTTTTTCCCGCCGCGCACCAGTGAAATGGAACAAACCCTGTGGAGCTCAATTGATCGACTCAGCAGTCTGAAACCAAAATTTGTCTCCGTGACTTACGGCGCAAATTCTGGTGAACGTGACCGTACACATAGCATCATCAAGGGCATTAAAGATCGCACGGGTCTGGAAGCGGCACCGCACCTGACCTGTATTGATGCAACTCGTGAAGAACTGCGCACTATCGCGCAGGACTACTGGAATAACGGCATCCGTCATATCGTCGCCCTGCGTGGTGATTTACCGCCAGGTGGTGGCAAGCCGGATATGTACGCGTCGGATTTGGTAACGTTACTGAAAGATGTGGGTGACTTTGATATTTCTGTCGCCGCTTACCCGGAAGTCCACCCTGAAGCGAAAAGTGCCCAGGCTGATCTTATCAACCTAAAGCGCAAGATTGATGCCGGCGCAAACCGTGCTATCACTCAATTCTTCTTCGATGTAGAAAGCTATCTGCGTTTCCGTGATCGCTGCGCTGCTGCGGGTATCGACGTAGAAATCGTGCCGGGTATTCTGCCAGTCAGTAATTATAAGCAGGCACACAAATTTGCCACCATGACCAACGTGCGCGTTCCGCACTGGATGGCGCAAATGTTTGAAGGGCTGGATAACGACGCAGAGACGCGCAAAATGGTCGGTGCCAATATTGCGATGGATATGGTGAAAATTCTCAGCCGTGAAGGCGTGAAAGATTTCCATTTCTATACGCTAAACCGCGCAGAGATGAGTTACGCAATTTGTCACACACTGGGTGTTCGCCCGGCAATCTGATTCAAAAAATGGCCCGCAAGGGCCATAACTTCCCCCGCAGCCAATTCACGCATCTTTCTTCATATCCCTCAAACTTCTAAGGGTTAATTTTAAAAGTTTATGAGGCTGACACGTTCCTTTAAAAAAACTTTTGCTACCTTGCTCCTGACCAGAAGGAAATAACTATCAAATCTGTAGTTTTTTTCATCTATAACTTATCTGCAGAGATGTATATCCTGGTATTAAAACAGTGAAAGGGAGCAGGAATATGAGCACAAACGAAAACGATCATAATACGTTGTCAGCAGGAAAGTGCCCGTTTCATCAGGGCAGTCAGGATGTAAGTGCAGGAGCGGGAACAAGCACTCGTGACTGGTGGCCAAAACAACTTCGCGTAGACCTTCTTAATCAACACTCCAACCGCTCAAATCCCTTGGGCGAAGATTTCGATTACCGTAAAGAATTCAGCAAACTTGATTATTCTGCGCTGAAAGGCGACCTCAAAGCATTGTTAACTGATTCTCAGCCATGGTGGCCTGCTGACTGGGGCAGCTATGCGGGGCTGTTTATTCGTATGGCCTGGCATGGCGCGGGTACCTATCGCGCGGTCGACGGGCGCGGTGGTGCGGGCCGCGGGCAACAGCGCTTTGCGCCGTTGAACTCCTGGCCGGATAACGTGAGCCTTGATAAAGCTCGTCGCCTGCTGTGGCCAATCAAACAGAAATATGGTCAGAAAATTTCCTGGGCTGATCTGTATGTGCTGGCGGGGAACGTGGCGCTGGAAAACTCCGGTTTCCGTACCTTCGGTTTTGGCGCTGGACGTGAAGACGTTTGGGAGCCTGATCTCGATGTGAACTGGGGTAACGAAAAGGCCTGGCTTGAGCATCGTGATCCTGAAGCGCTCGCCAAACACCCATTATCCGCGACCGAAATGGGGCTGATTTATGTTAACCCTGAAGGGCCAAATGCCAGTGGCGAACCGCTCTCTGCCGCCGCTGCCATTCGTGCTACTTTCGGCAATATGGGGATGAACGACGAAGAGACTGTTGCGCTTATCGCAGGTGGCCATACGCTGGGTAAAACTCACGGTGCGGCTGAGGCAACCCATGTCGGAGTCGATCCAGAAGCCTCACCTATTGAAGCACAGGGTTTAGGTTGGACGAGCAGCCACGGAAGTGGTGTTGGTGCTGATGCGATTACTTCTGGCCTGGAAGTCGTCTGGTCACAAACGCCGACTCAGTGGAGTAACTACTTCTTCGAGAACCTGTTCAAATTCGAATGGGTACAGACGCGTAGCCCTGCTGGTGCTATTCAGTTTGAAGCCGTGGATGCGCCAGAAATCATCCCTGATCCTTTTGACCCATCGAAAAAACGTAAGCCAACGATGCTGGTCACCGATCTGACGCTGCGTTTTGACCCAGAATTCGAGAAAATTTCACGTCGTTTCCTTAATGATCCGCAAGCGTTCAATGAAGCTTTTGCCCGCGCATGGTTCAAGCTGACTCACCGCGATATGGGACCAGTAGCGCGTTATATCGGACCGGAAGTGCCAAAAGAAGAACTGATTTGGCAGGATCCGTTACCGAAAGCGACATT
This sequence comes from Buttiauxella sp., assembly GCA_035271785.1. Lineage (GTDB taxonomy): Bacteria > Pseudomonadota > Gammaproteobacteria > Enterobacterales > Enterobacteriaceae > Buttiauxella. The sequence goes on along the minus strand of DATERH010000311.1, from coordinate 3,698 downwards.
CAGCCCAACGCCGGCAGATATCGATCACCTGAAAGCAGAAATTGCCCATTCCGGTCTGTCTGTAGGTGAACTGGTGTCTGTGGCGTGGGCGTCTGCGTCTACTTTCCGTGGCGGCGATAAACGCGGCGGAGCCAATGGTGCGCACCTGGCACTGGCCCCTCAGCGTGGGTGGGATGTGAACGCCACTGCTGCTCGTGTTCTGCCAGCGCTGGAAGCGATTCAGAAAGCGTCGGCTAAAGCTTCACTGGCGGATATCATCGTACTTGCAGGCGTCGTGGGTGTTGAACAGGCGGCGGAAGCTGCGGGTATTAGCGTACGTGTTCCGTTTATTCCTGGACGTGTGGATGCCAGCCAGGATCAGACTGATATCGAGATGTTCAACCTGCTTGAGCCTGTCGCGGATGGATTCCGTAACTACCGTGCCCGCTTGGAAGCGACAACCACAGAGTCATTGCTGATTGATAAAGCGCAGCAACTGACGCTGACCGCACCAGAACTGACTGTGCTGGTGGGAGGCCTGCGTGTACTGGGCGCCAATTTTGACGGCGGTAAGCAAGGAGTATTCACCGATCGCCTGGGTGTTCTCAGTAACGATTTCTTTGTCAACCTGTTGGATATGCGTACCGAATGGAAAGCCACAGACGCCTCTTCTGAGTTGTTTGAAGGCCATGACCGTCAGTCTGGGGAAGTCAAACATTTGGCGACCCGTGCGGATTTGGTCTTTGGTTCCAACGCGGTACTGCGCGCGCTCGCGGAAGTGTATGCCAGTGGCGATGGCAAAGAGAAGTTTGTGAAAGACTTCGTGGCGGCATGGGTGAAAGTGATGAATCTGGATCGTTTTGACCTGAAATAAGTCGGTATCGGATACAAAAACAAAAAACCCCGCTTACGCGGGGTTTGAAAAAAACTATTTTGGGAATTAACCCGTATTACGCATACCTGCTGCAACACCCGCGATGGTCACCATCAGCGCCTGTTCAACCTGCGCATTTGGCTCTTCACCTTTTTCTTCCAACTGACGCGAGCGGTGCAGCAATTCAGCCTGCAACACGTTTAGCGGGTCGGTATAGATATTTCGTAGCATGATAGATTCGGCAATCCATGGCAGGTCAGCCATCAGGTGCGAGTCGTTGGCGATATCCAGTACCACTTTGATATCCGCTTCCAGCTGGTCGCGTAGCTGTTTACCCAGTTTCCACAGTTCTGGTTTCACCAGACGCTGGTCGTAGTATTCCGCCAGCCACAGGTCAGCTTTGGCAAATACCATTTCCAGCATGCCAAGGCGCGTAGAGAAGAATGGCCAGTCGCGGCACATTGTTTCCAGTACGTCCTGTTTGCCGTCTTCCACCACTTTTTGTAGCGCAGCGCCGGCACCCAGCCAGGCTGGCAGCATCAAACGGTTCTGCGTCCAGGCAAAGATCCATGGAATGGCACGCAGGGACTCAACACCACCGTTAGGTTTACGTTTCGCAGGACGTGAACCCAGCGGCAGTTTACCCAGCTCCAGCTCCGGTGTGGCCGAACGGAAATACGGCACGAAGTCTTCGTTTTCGCGGATATATCCACGATACATATCACAGGAGGTCACAGACAGATCCTCCATGATATGTTTCCACTCTTTTTTCGGCTCTGGCGGCGGCAAAAGGTTGGCTTCCAGAATCGCGCTGGTATAGAGCGACAAGCTGCTGATGGTGATTTCTGGCAGACCGTATTTGAAGCGAATCATCTCGCCTTGCTCGGTCACACGCAGACCGCCTTTCAGGCTTCCAGGCGGTTGAGAAAGCAGAGCTGCATGCGCTGGCGCACCACCACGGCCAATAGAACCGCCGCGCCCGTGGAACAGCGTCAGGGTGATTCCGGCTTTCTCGCAGGTTTTGATTAGCGCATCTTGTGCCTGGTACTGTGCCCAGGACGCAGCCATTACGCCTGCATCTTTCGCGGAGTCAGAATAGCCAATCATGACCATCTGTTTGCCCTGAATGAAGCCGCGATACCAATCGATGTTCAACAACTGGGTCATTACGTCATCGGCGTTGTTCAGGTCATCGAGGGTTTCAAACAGTGGTGCTACTGGCAGTGCGAAGGTGCAACCCGCTTCTTTCAATAGCAAGTGGACTGCCAGCACGTCAGATGGGGTTTTCGCCATGGAAATGACATACGCAGCGATAGAACCATGCGGTGCTTCGGCAACCACTTTACAGGTTTCCAGCACCTCACGGGTGTCGCTGCTAGGTTCCCACTGACGTGGCAGAAGTGGGCGCTTAGAATTCAGCTCGCGGATCAGGAAGGCTTGTTTGTCAGCTTCAGACCAGCTTTCGTAATCACCAATGCCCAGGTAGCGAGTCATTTCGCCTAGCGCTTCAGTATGACGAGTACTTTCCTGACGGACATCAATGCGCACCAACGGCACGCCGAAGCATTTCACGCGGCGCAGGGTATCGAGTAATTGGCCGTTGGCGATGATGCCCATGCCACATGCTTGCAGCGACTGGTAACACGCGTAGAGCGGTTCCCAAAGCTGTTCGTTTTGCGTCAATAAACCCTCAGGTTTTGGTAGACGCTGACCTTTCAGGCGAGCTTCTAACCAGGCTTGAGTGGCCAGTAATTGCTGACGAATACCTTTCATAATGCAACGGTACGGTTCTTGAGCGGCGTCAGGGCCCGCCAGTTCGCTCAGTTCTGGGGTACATTCCACCATTGAAAGCTCGGAAACCAGCACCTGAATATCACGCAGGAACAGGTCAGTTGCTTTCCAGCGGCTGAGCAACAGCACGTGGCGGGTGATGTCGGCGGTAACATTTGGGTTGCCGTCGCGGTCGCCACCCATCCAGGAGGTGAAACGTACAGGAACAAAATCGACCGGCAGTTTGTAATTCAGATTGTCTTCGAGTTGTTCATTCAGCTCACGCAAGAAGTTAGGAACACCTTCCCATAAGCTGTTTTCTACTACCGCAAAACCCCATTTCGCCTCATCTACTGGAGACGGTCGCAGTTTGCGAATTTCATCGGTATGCCACGCCTGTGCTACCAACTGGCGCAGACGGCGCATGATCTGGTTGCGTTCATAATCTGCGATGTCGCTATGGTCGAGTTGTTTCAGGCAGCTATTAACTTCAACCAGCTTATGAATCAGGGTGCGACGGGTAATTTCGGTTGGGTGTGCGGTCAGGACTAATTCCAGTGACAATGACTCAACAGCATCACGAATGGCCGTTTCGCTAATATCCGGCTGATTTTTTAATTTTTGGATTGTCTTAGCGATAACTTCGGGATTGCTAGCGGCTTCGCCATTAGAGGAAATGCTGTGATATTGCTCGGCGGTGTTGGCCAGGTTCAAGAACTGACTGAACGCACGCGCTACGGGGAGTAGTTCGTCGTTAGACAGGTTCTGTAACGTAGTGAGCAACTCCTGACGGTTGGCTTCATTGCCCGCCCGTGATGACTTTGACAACTTACGGATTGTTTCTACCCGGTCAAGGATGTTTTCACCTAACGCATCTTTGATTGTATCCCCGAGTAACTTGCCGAGCATACTGACATTACTTCGCAAAGCGGAATATTGTTCGTTCATTGTAGTCCCACACACCCCATCTTTTATGTAACTTAATTTCACCCGTGAAGGTTCAACACCGTCTTTATAAAGCCACGTAAGTCTTCTTTCGTCAATTGCTACGAAATCGTTTCAGCAAACGAATAAA